>CAYYCI010000042.1:0-13641 GCA_964470215.1 uncultured Planctomycetota bacterium | reverse complement strand
AAAGCCCCGCGCCGCAACCACAACAACCCCCTGCCCCACCACAGGAAGAAAAACCCGCAGAACCTTCGCCCGAAGACCACGCCCACTTCGAGCCATCCCACGGCCCAACCCCCATCAGCGGCTCGTGGCTGAAGAGCGAGCAGGGAACGGCCGAGGCCCCTCGGGCGGAGACCCAGCCGCCCGAAGCCGAGACCCTTCCCTCGACTAAACTCGTCACCGACCTCGAGGGCGGGGCCGAGAGGGTCCCGAGGCCATTCCTGTTGAGCGCCGCTGGTGTCCTTGTTGTCCTTGTGGCGCTTGGGTTCTGCGCCCACATGGCCACCGGCCACTGGGCCCACCGCATGGCCGGCGGCGTGGGACTCGTGCTCGCGGTCCTGGGGGCCGTCCGCATCTGGGGAGGCCACTGGGACGGCCTCATCCCCGCCGTGTTGAGTTGCCTGGGCGCGGGAGCGAGTTATCTCGTGCCCTCGGAGATCGAGGCCGCGCGGAGCGTGCTGCTGGCGGGCGCGGCCCTCGCCCTCTTCCTCCTCGTCCTCGCTGCCGTCCGCCGCTCCGGCCGCGACTACTTCGCCAGGTAACTCATTGCCAAAAACTGGCCCTGTGGGCGGGGCGTTTCCGCGGTGAAAACCCGACGAGGCGGGCCGAGACGGCCCACCTACCGGTCGGCCGGGCCTCCGAGGGCGATGGGCACGTTGACCACGGTGGTCAGGTCGCCCTCGAGGCCCTTGCGGATCGCCTCGGCGAGTTCCTCCGGGCTTCTGGCCGTCAGGCCAACCGCCCCGAACCCCCGCGCGACCTCGGCGTAGTCCACGGGGGTCATCCTCGAGGCCAGGACGCCCTCTGGGCCGTAGGCGTGGAGTTGGCCGCTGACAACGATCCCCCAGGCGTCATCGCTCGCCACGACGGCCACGAATGGCGCGCTGTGTCTGACCGACGTCTCGAGTTCCGCCACTCCGAAGCCGAAGGCCCCGTCGCCGGAAAGAAGGATTATTGGCCTCCTGGGGTATGCGAGCCGCGCGCCGATGGCGCCCGCCACCCCCCAGCCCACGACCGCGCTCGCCCCGCAAGTGAGCCACGACGACGGGTAGCGGTCGGCGAGGGCCATGTGTGCCCACTCCCCGATGTTCCCGCCGTCAATCAGGAAGATTGCGTCCTCGCCCAGGAACGGCCTGATGGCCTCGACGACCTGGCGGCCGGTCATCCTGGCGGCCGGCGGGCGGCTTTGCCGCTGCCAGCGGCTGCGGAACTCGCGGTTGCGGCGGCTGGCCTCGGCGAGCCACTCGGAATGAGGTTCGCTCTCGAGGCTGCGGGTGGCCTGGACGAGTTGGCCGAGGACGGTGCAGGGATCGCCGAGGAGTTTCAACTGCGGCTCCACCCCGCTGCGAAGTTCGGTCGCGTCCACGTCAATCCGCACGATGACCGTGTTCTCGGCCACCGCCGGCGGGAGGCAGAAGCCCGTGCGGTAGTCCACCCGCGCGCCGACGAGCACGACGAGGTCGGCCTCGGGCAACAGGCGCGGCTGCCCGCTGGCCGCACCGATGACCCCCATGAACCACTCGGCCGGCCGCTCGACGCTCCCGCGGTCCCAGATCGGCACGACGACGGGGGTCTGGGTCAATTCGGCCAGTTCCGCCAACTCCTCGTGGCCTTCCGCGTAGAAGACCCCGGTGCCTGCGACGATCAGCGGACGCTGCGCGCGGGCCAGGAGCCTCGCCGCCTCGGCCACCAGGTCGGGGTCGGCGGCCGCGTCCTGCCTGACCTCGCCCGGCCCCGGCTCCACGCGGACCGACTCGCCCTCGGGAACCTCCGCCGTGAGGACATCCTCCGGGATGCTCAGGTGGACCGGGCCGGGGCGGCCGCTGGTCGCGTGGGCGAGTGCCTCGCGGACGTAGTAGGCGACCTTCCCCGGCTCGAGGACCCGCCGCGCATACTTGCACAGCGGGCGAGCCACGGCCACGTGGTCGAGCTCCTGGAACTTCCCCATGTCGTCCTGCGACGACGGGCTTTCGCCTGTGACCAGGAGCAGCGGGGCACCATCGAACCACGCATTGGCCACGCCCGCAAGGGCGTTGACGTGGGCTATGCCGCTGCTCACCGCGCAGACCCCCACCCTGCGGGTCAGACGGGCATAGGCGTCGGCCACGTAGGCGGCCGCGTGCTCGTTGCGGCAGTCCACGAGCCGGATATTGGCGTCGCGGCAGGCCAGGTAGAAGGGGTTCAGCCCGTTGCCGCAGAGGGTGGTCACGAACTCCACGCCGCGCTCCCGGAGCGCGAGAGCCAGCAAGTCGGCACCTGTCATTTCCGCTCTCCTGACAAAAGCCCCGCCCCATTATGGCCGGATGTTCCCGACCGGCAACCCTCGCCCACGACCTGCCCGTCCACATCCTCGTCACCGAGCGCGCCGCGCTCCGCATCGCCCGGTCGAATGTCCAGGTGCTATTGGTATGGGGAGCGAGTGGAGCTTTCGGACATGGCCCCAAGACACCCAGGCGGCTCCGGCTTTCACTTCCTGGGCGGCAGGAAATCGGCCAGAGCCTTGCGCCATTCCGAAGGGTCGAGCGATAGGTACTTTCCGGTGGCTTCCGCCAAAGCGCCACAGACGAGGCCGATGCAGCGGCTTCGCGAGATGCGGGAGAATGCTCCGTCAGGGAGCCCCTGAAAACCCTCAGCCAAAGCGACAAGTTCTTCAATCAGGTTCGGGTTGCCCTTCAAAGCACGCCTCAGCGACCAGGCGGCGCTTGCGCGCTCCCCTGGGGACCTCTTAGCGTCTCGCAAGGCCGCCTCCAGCGCTTGCCGTGTGCTCGACCCTTTCTTTGTGGCGTTCGGCAGGTTCCCGATCTGCCCTAGCGCCCATTCCCGCAATACAGGACTGTTGCTTTTCGACATCGCGAGGAGCATCGAGACGGCTTGTGACTCAAGCGTGCCTGTCTCATCTCTCGCAGCGATCATGACCAGCGGATATAGCCAGGCGCTACATCTTTCGGAATCACCGGACTTGTCCTCGTCGAAAATCTTGCGCAGGGCCGCCCATACCTTTGGAAGTTCCTCCTTTGGCAACTGGCGACTCGAGAACATGACTTGCCGGCCGAGGAACTGACGGGTGCTCAGTGCCAGTTCTTGAGAAGGGGCTGCTCGCTTCAGGGCGTACCATGTGAGGTTGAAGCCGTCGGCATTGACCCGGACCCAATTCTTCCAGAACGCCTGTGTGGTAGGCGGGTCATTACTGTCCGGACCAATGCCAAGAACTCGTTGGAGGATGCCGCTTGCGGCTGTCTGCACCTCACCCTTTGACTCAGCGGCAAGATTCGCCAGGGCTATCACCGCGTCAGAAGTGATGTACCACTCGAGTCGGGTGCCTGCCAACGCCAGGGCGGCGGCCTCCCTGACCTCCGGGTTCTTGTGCTTGAGCAGTTCGCATAGTTCCAATATGACGGGGCCCTGATATAGCCACCAACCATTGGGCTGCCAGATGAATTCCCTGGCTCGGAGTATTGCAAGGAGCTGCTGTTCGCTTGCCGGGTGTTTCAGTCGAGCCACAAGTTCGTCCATCGAAGCGGTCAACGCTTTCCTCGTGCCCCTCACCGGGTGCCAGGCGCTCCTTCCTATAACGCAGAGAGCAGCGGTCCATTGGACCAACGGGGACCGCCTGTTCAGCACAATGGCCTCGGCGACCGAAGTTGCCTCGGCTCCGGCTCCGCAACGCAACATGGTATCCCCCAATGCTACAAACAGAGCTCCTTCTTGCTTCTTCAACAACTCGGAAAGGGTCGAGGAATCCTGCGGTGTCAGCGAGCCCCGGACTGCGGAGAGCTCAAGGGCCTTCTGAGCATCTGTCTTGCGCGCGTCCCGCAGCACGCTGAGGATTCTCTGGCCCACGGACCCGTCACCCGGCGCTTGGCCAAGGCCTGAATCCTGGGCACAAGAGAGCTCGGAGGGGGCGAATCCTACGAGGCAGGCTCCCATGCAGAAGGCGAGCAATATGGCATCATTGGTCAAGCGAGAAAACATGTTGCTCTCCCGATGATGCACTCCATTATGGCCGGATGTTCGGGACCGGCAACCCTCGCCCGCGTCCGTGTTCGTCCGCCAGCCGCCGGGTCTGTGTGTCTCGTTGCTTGACTCTTGCCGCGCGGTCGTGTACCCCGTGCGGAGAACCTTCCGTAGGAGTGCGCTCATGGGGACAAGCCGCCGCAGTTTCCTTCGGGGCGCGAGCGCCGGTGCTCTGGCGCTGGCGGCCTGTGGCCGAGGTGCCGCCGCGCGTCCCGACCCGCGCCCCAACATCCTCTTCGCCCTGGCCGACGACTGGTCCTGGCCACAGAGCCACGGGCTCGACGACCCGGTGCTCGAGATGCCCACCTACGAGCGGCTGGCCCGCGAGGGGGTGGTCTTTCGCAATGCCTACGTCAGTTCGCCTTCCTGCACCCCGAGCCGCGGGGCGATGCTGACCGGCCAGTACCACTGGCGGCTCGAGCAGGGCGGCAACCTGTGGTCAATCCTGCCGGCGAAGTTCGCCGTTTACCCCGACCTTCTCGAGGCGGCCGGCTACCACGTTGGCTTCTGCCGAAAGGGCTGGGGGCCTGGGAACGAGCGCGGAGGGGGCCGAAAGAGAAACCCCGCCGGAAACCGTTACAAGGACTTCCGGGCCTTCCTGGCCGCTCGACCCAGGGGCGCGCCTTTCTGCTTCTGGTTCGGCAGCCACGACCCACACCGAGGCTATTCCCTCGGCAGCGGCGCGCGCAGCGGAATGGACCCCCAGAGGGTGAAACTTCCCGCTTGCCTCCCGGATGCCAGGGTTGTCCGCAGCGACCTGTGCGACTACTACTGGAAGGTCCAGCGCTTCGACCGCGAGACCGGCCAACTCGTCGCCATGCTCGAGAGGGCCGGCGAACTCGATAACACCATCGTCGTCATGTCGGGCGACAACGGCCTGCCGTTCCCCAGGTGCAAGAGCAACCTCTACGACACCGGCACCCGCGTCCCGCTGGTGGTCATGTGGCGCGCACGGGCGAGGGGCGGGCGGGTGGTCGAGGACTTCGTGAGCATGGCCGACCTCGCGCCGACCTTCCTCGAAGCCGCGGGGCTCAAGCCACTCCCCGAGATGACCGCAAGGAGCTTCCTCGACGTCCTTCTCTCGGACAAGGAGGGCCAGGTGGACCCTCGCCGCGACCATGTCCTCACCGGAATGGAGCGCCACGCCTGGGCGAGGCCGGGAGGGGTGGGCTACCCGATGCGGGCCATCCGCACGGCCGACTTCCTCTACATCCGCAACTTCAAGCCCGAACGCTGGCCCGCGGGCGACCCGCCGGCCTACCGCGATATTGATGGCTCCCCGACGAAGAACTACATGCTCGCCCACCGCGACGACCCACGGGTCCGCCCCCTGTTCCGCCTGGCCTTCGAGAAGCGCCCGCCAGAGGAACTCTACGACCTGCGTCGCGACCCTGGCCAACTCCACAACGTGGCCGACGACCCAGCATATGCCCAGGCGAAAGCACGCCTGGCTGAACGCCTGACGAGCGAACTGAAGGCCACTGCCGACCCCCGGGCGCTGGGCAAAGGCGGTGTCTTCGACACCTATCCATACCTCGGTCGCCGGCCTCCGGGGGGCAAGCGCTAGGCTCCGGTGCTTGACGCCGCAGCGCCCGGCGCTAAGATACCCGCCAGCCGAGGGAGGAAGATGGAAGACCACCTCCGCCGGGTCTATCGCGCCGTGGAGAGGAAACTCTCCGAACTGGCAGGCCGCCCGATCGAAGAGGTCCTCGGCGCCTGCTCCGAGGGGCCAAGCCCCTACGGGCCGGCCGCCTTCGACGAGGAGCCGGACCTGCGGCGCTTTCTGGCCCGCCTGGGGCTGCTGGGCCGAGGGCGCAACCGCGCGAACCTCTACGACCAGGTCGCCCGCCTGGCCGCAGCAAGCGGCAAGAGGCTCGAGGTGGTCGGCAGGGTCCTCACGGCCTTCTGCTCCCCCGTCGAGGGGGTCGCGAAGCCGATCTGCCAGAAAGAGCCGGAGTGCGACGAGTGTCCCCTGAAGGCCGACTGCCGCTTCTACAATCGCACCCCGAGCATCACCGACCTGCCGCTCGAGCAACGGCCGCGCGAGCGGCTGCTGGCCGAGGGCGAGCGCGCGCTCTCCGACGCCGAACTCCTGGCCATCATGCTGCGTTCCGGCACCGAGCAGGAGACGGCCATCGCCCTCGCGCAGCGCCTCCTGGCCCAGTTCGGCAACTTCCGGACCCTGGCAATGGCGTCGGTGGCCGAACTCTCCAGCATCCGGGGCATCGGCCCAGCGAAAGCCGCACAGGTCAAGGCCGCATTCGAGATAGGCCGCCGACTCGCCCAGCAAAAAGCCGCAGAGCCAGGACGACGCCTGACCGGCAGCCAGCGCGTCTTCGAGCTCTACTACCCCCGCCTGCGGGACTTCAAGAAGGAGACCTTCCTGGTCCTCCTCCTGGACGTCAAGAACCGTGTTTTCCGCGAGGTGGAGGTCTCGGTCGGGAGCCTGACGGCCAGCCTGGCCCATCCCCGCGAGGTCTTCCGCGAGGCGGTGCGCGAGAGCGCGGCCGCGGTCATCTGCGTCCACAACCACCCGAGCGGCGACCCAACCCCCAGCCAAAACGACCTCGAGATAACCCGCAAACTCCACGCCACCGGCCAGGTCGTGGGCATAAGGCTCCTCGACCACGTCGTCATCGGCGAGGGGCGCTACTACAGTTTCGCCGACGAGGGCCGCCTGCCCCCCTAGCCGCGGCCCCTCCCTCGAGCCCGGCACAGAAGGTGAGGAGGAACGGCTAGCCGTCTTGCGCCGGGTCCGCGACCAGATCGCCCAGCGCATACGCCAGTTCCTCGGCGAGGCCTAGCCTCTCCAACCACGAGCGCCGAGGGGCGTTCACCAGGCGGCCGGTTTGACAAATGAGAAGCGAACATGCATGATTCGGCCACCCCGGGCAGCCGGGCGTCGAAGGCGGGCTGGAATCGGGCGAGGTGAGAAAGTGGCAGAAAAGACGGACGCGAGGAAGGCTTCACGACGCGATTTCCTCAGGACCGCCACCGTTGCGGGCCTGGCCGGGCTCGCCGCACCCGCCGGGGCATACGCCGCTGGCTCCGACGTGATCAAGATCGGCATGATCGGCGCCGGCGGACGCTGCACCGGCGCGGCGCTGGACGCCATGACCGTGGACCGCGGGGTGAAACTGGTGGCGGTCTGCGACTTCTTCAAGAGCCGCGCCAGAGCCAAGCGCGACCACCTCAAGAGGCGAAAGCCCCAACAGGTCGAGGTGCCCGACGATCACCTCTTCGACGGCTTCGAGGGCTACAAGAAGGTCATCCCGCTGGTGGATGTCGTCCTGATCGCCAACGCGGCCAAGTTCCACCCACTCCACGCCAAGGCGGCGATCGAGGCGGGAAAACACGTCTTCGTCGAGAAGCCCCACGCCATAGACCCCTACGGCATCAAGATGCTCGAGGGCGCGCTCAAGCTCGCCGCCGAGAAGAAATTATGCGTGGTCTCAGGCCTCCAGAGCCGCTTCTCCCCGGGCTACCGCGAGACCATCGAGCGCATCCACGACGGCGCAATCGGCGAGATCGTCGCCATCGAGGAGAACTTCCTCCGGGGCCCCTACGGGGTCTATCGCCGCGCCCCCGGCCTGACCGAACTCCAGTATCAGGTCAGCAACCAGTACCACTTCAACTGGCTCTCCGGCGACGATGTCCCCCAGAGCCTCGTCCACAACATAGACCGCTCGCTGTGGGCGATGAAGGAGGTGCCGCCGGCCACCTGCCACGGTCTGGGCGGCCGCTCCTCGATGACCCACGAGATGTATGGCAACGTCTTCGACCACCACGGCGTCGTCTACGTCTGTCCCAACGGGGTGCGCATCTACGCCTTCTGCCGCACGACCACGGGGTGCTACAACGAGGTCTCGAGCATCATCATGGGCACGAAGGGGCGAGCGAACCTGTTGCGCTGCACAATCGAGGGCGAGACCAACTGGCGCTACCGCGGCCCGAAGCCCAGCCCCTACCACGAGGAACACCGCGCCCTCTTCTCGGCCATCCGCAAGGGCGAGGTCATCTCGAGCGCCTACCACATGGCGCGTAGCACTCTGGTGACCATCATGGGCCAGATCAGTTGCTACACGGGAAAAGCCGTCACCTGGGACCAGATCAGGAAGAGCAACTTTTTCTATCCGCCGAAGCCCGAAGACTGCCGCGACGACATGGAACCCCCGACGCGCCCGGGCCCGGACGGCAGTTATCCCGTCCACATCCCCGGCCGCACAAAGTTGCTCTGACCCCGTCGCCAGCCTACGTCATGCCCCCCCAACCATAGGCTGCCGCGCCTGGGCCAATACGCTGGAACAAGCGCGCAGCGCCTGGCAATTGCGTCCCTTCTTATCCTGGGCCCTCCGTGTAAACGCGACTACCGGCTGTCGTCCGACAACCCGGTCCGCCGGCTGGCCGGCAACGACGCTCCGGCCGGGACGTCGGCGTGGAAAAAGAAAAAGGGACGGGGGCCGTTCCGGCGGAGGGAGACGACCCCCGTCCTCGTTTTTCCTCAAGACGTGCTATTCGCCGAAGACTCTGACGGTGAGCTCGTTGTAGAGTCCTAAGACCGAGAAGAGCTCGTAGTCGGCGAAAGCGATCCTGGTGATCCCTGCGTTGCGCGCGGCGGTCTCTATCGAGCAATCGCCCCAGCCGGCGCTGAGCCAGCGGTAGTAGAGCGCCAAGTTCGCCGCCTTGGCCGTCCCGCACTTCATGTTGACTGGCAGCGAAATTCCCCTGGCCGTCGCGCCCACCGCCATGCCCGCGCCAGGCTGAGCGGCGCTGGGCACGACGTCAGGTATCTGGTTCGAGAAGACGAGCGGCGCCCGCTGCTTCGTGAGGATGATGCCGCCGGGCGGCATCACGGGCGCCGTGGCATCAATGTCGAGTGCCGCGCTCGTGCAGCCGGCAGCGAAAGCTGCGGCCGCAGCAACGAGGGCCAGCGCTGCGATGCGTGTGGTTGCCTTCATGGCCTCTGGCTCCGAAAGCCCGCGGGTCACTCACCCCTGACTATTGTCGTGAACTCCTGGTAGCCCAGGATGTTCTTGTATCGGTAGTCCACGTGGCGAATCTGGGTGATGCCGCCAGCCCCGGCCGCGGCCTCGATGGAGCAGTCACCCCACCCCACCAGGCCGAAGGCCGAGTAGGCCTTGGCTATGCCCGCCTTCGAACCGGTGGCCTGCCCGGAGAACATTGGCGCCTTCTGGTCGTTGAAGATGATCCCCTGGGCCGGCATCACGGGCGCCCGCGCGCAACCCACGGCCAACACGGCCAACACCAGCGGCGTCGCCACCACTTTCAGCCTGGACATAGGCTCTCCTCCTTCCGACCGAGAGTCCAGCCCCCCAGTGACACACGGCAATTATATGTATCCCATGCCGCGCGTCAACCAGTTTCCTGATTCTGCCTGACCAGTGCAGGCACATGGAATCCGGTTGCGGGGAGGAAGGGCTCGAGGTCTTCGGGGGGATCGGGGCCAAGGTGAACGCCTCAGGCGGGGCGGCCGGCTGATGCCCCCGGCCAGGTAGCGGTCCCGCCACTTCCGCACCGTCTTGCGAGTTGTCTCGAACTTCGCGGCAGCCGCACTCGCCCCGTGGCGAACCGCGGTCGAACCATGCGCTTGCAACGGCTGCGGGGTTTGGTGTAGCATCGGGCGTCGGGGAGGCTGGTTTCTGAAGGAGGGAGATGAGAATGAAGCCACAGATGACGACGGGCCGCGTGGCCCTGACGGTTGCGGTTTCGGTGTTGCTGTGCGCAGGGATGGCGATGGGCGTGGAGAAGGAGAAGTCGCTGGTCACCGGCCAGCCCATCGGCGAACTCGCGGTGGCCGGCAGGCTCGACGTGGACCTCCACGCCGCGTTCATGGTCTCCCGCACGTTCGAGCACGACACGGCGCTGAACTGGTACAACTGTGGCTACTCCGGCGGCGGCAGGTTCAACAAGGTCGGCGGGGCTTTCGGGAACTTCGGCCTCGACGTGCCCTGGACCCAGCGCGACCAGCGCTACCCCCACTGCGTCTCGACCCCCGAGACGCGCGCCGTGCGCTTCGACGGCAACGACATCATGAAGGGCAACTTCCCCGTCGAGGATGCGGCCGCGGGGAACGAGGACATGGCCCTCGAGGTCTGGGTGCGCGACACGAACCCTTCCAGGGGAGAGGTGATCCTGGGCTGGCAGTCGCCTGACGGCAGGGAGACGTCCGCCCCGCTCACTTACCCGCCGGGCTTCAGAGGCTCGGAGAAGTGGCGCCACCTCGTCGTCAACTGCACCCCCGACAGCGAGACGTGGTATCTCGACGGCAGAAAAGTGGCGAGTGGGCCGCGGAAGATGCTCGTCCACAAGGGCCACGTGATGGTGCTCGGGGGCGCGTCGGCGGGGAAGCCATCTTTCGCCGGCGACCTGGCGGCCGTCCGCCTCCACGAGCAGGCGATGACCGAGGAGGAGATCGCCCACAACTTCCGGGGCGGCGTGATGCTCGGCACCGAGATGCACTCGTGGTGGCGCCTGGACGAGAAGAAGTGGTGGGCGAAGGAGTCGGCCCACTTCCGCCACTGCGTGGACAGGAAGGAGATGGCGGCCTGGGGCGAGAACGGCAGGAAGCGATTCTTCGAGCGCGTGCCGAAAATGTTCGACCTGGCCGAGAAACTCTATCACCTCTACTCCGAGCGGCTCGCCCTTCGCATAGGCGTGGTGAGCAGCAGGCCCGAATTCCGGGGCGACGGCATCAAGTATAAAATCCCGATCCAGCCATCGCGGGGCAGTTGGATGGGCTGGGACGGGCGCCTGGGCTTCGGGTGGTGTTGCCAGGGCGCCGGCCACATCAATCCCCACGAACTCGTCCACGGCTGCCAGGGCCAGACGGGCGGCGCCCTCCAGGGCAACTACTGGGAGGCCCACGCCAACTTCCCCCAGACCTACCTGGGCATCTACCAGACGGTGCCGCCGACGGTCTGCGCGCGGGTGTGCATGTTCTTTCCGGCCAACGGCCGGTGCTACTACCACGCGCGGCTGATGTTCGAGCACCTGGCCCAGACGCCCGAGTATGGGCCGATGTTCATATCGAAGTTGTGGTACGACGGCGGCACGCCCGGCCAGAAGAACGAGTATCCGTGGATAGCCGCGGCCCGCTTCGACCCCGATCCCTCGACGCCGATGGCCTACGAGTGGGCGCGGATGGTTCAGAAGTGCGTCACCTGGGACTTTCAGATATTCGGCGACCAGCCGCCCGACCTCTACAAGCGCGACGCCGAACGCGGCAAGGCCCAGATTCTGCGCTACGCGCGAGTCCTCCTCGAGCCCGCACCGTTCGAGAAAGGCTGGCTCAGGCCCCCCGTCGAGATGGCCCCGCAACAGTTCGGCTGGAACATCTGCCCGCTAAGGCCCACGGCCAGCGAGGTGGCTGCCGAACTTTCCGGCTACGTCAATCCCGAACGCGGCTCCGACTGGCGGGCCAGTTTCGTCGGCGTGGACGCTGCGGGCAACCCCCACTACGGCAAGATAGGCCGAACGGGCGAGACCATTCGCTTCAAGGTCGGGAAGGACATCGAGGAACTCTACCTCACCGTGGTCGCCACGCCTACCAAGGTGATGGCGATCCCGATGACCGGCGACTTCCGCTCGCCAGAGCAGGAGCGATTCCCCTACAGGGTGCGGCTCACCGGCTGCGAGCCGCTCGACGTGCTCGTCCCGCCGAAGCCCACCGAGCCGGGTGCGCGCCACCCGAACGGCGGCGGCTTCGTCGCCGCCACCGCCCACGCCGACCCCACGGCCTACGTCGGACCCAAGGCCCAGGTGCTCGGGAGGGCCAAAGTGCTCGGCCACGCGCGGCTCGAAGACTACGCCGTGGTGAAGGACAACGCGACCGTGCGCGACTACGCCCACGCGAGCGGCCACGCGGTCGTCAGCGGCAACGCCGTGGTCCGCGACCGAGCCAAACTCCGCGACTATGCCACCGTCACCGGCGGCACAATTGTCCGCGACAACGCCCGCATCCTCGAACACGCCTACACCGACCGCGGCTGCTCCGAGGTCTACGGCAACGCCACCCTGAAAGGCGTCGCGTGGGTCGGCGGGCGCGTCGGCGGCACCGCCATACTCGACGGCCACTACCGAAAAAACAACATCATTGACAAGGGCGTGTGGTTCACCTGGAGTTGGGGCAACGGCCAGAACCCGGGCGAACACAACATCGAACTCGGCGGCCTCTTCGCCCAATACCTCTTCGAGACACAGCACCCCTACCTGGCCTGGGACACCTATGGCGCCACCCACGGCATCATCCACGGCAAGCCCGGGTATGCGAAATACCCCGAGAGGAAGGCATCGAAGACCTGGTCGTACACACAGAGTTACGGCCGCAAGCGCAAGGTCGAGTTCACGGTCCAGACCGCCGGCACGGCGCTCGTCCTCAACGGACGCGACCAGTTCATCGAGTTGCCGCGCTGCGTTGCCGACCTCCACGACATGTCGCTGGTCATCACGTTCAAGCGCCGCGGCGGCGAGCCGAACCAGCGCCTCGTCGAGTTCGCCGCCGACCCCACGGCCCGCATGTACCTCACGCCCGCCGACGCAACCGGCCGCCCGGCTTTTGTCATCACCAAGGGCGGAAAGACCCACAGGCTCCGAGGCCCGGCGGCCATTCCCACCGGCAAGTGGGCGAAGTTGGCGCTCATCCTCGCGGATGGCACTGGAATCCTCCAGGTGGACGACAAGACGGTGGCGCGAGACGACGGCATCACCCTCAGCCCCGACGACCTGCGCGCAACCGTCTGCCTGGTCGGGCGTGGCCTCGAGGGGGACTTCTTCGCCGGCGAGATCGAGGACGTGAGCATCTACAGCGTGCCCCTCGTGGACGAGCAGCCGCCGACGCCCAACCCGCCCGAATGGGCCATCGCCCCCGTCCTCGTAACCGCCTCGGCCGCCGTCATGCACGCCAAGGAGGGCAACGACCCTCTCGGCGGGGTCGAGTATCGCTTCGAGGAGACCACCGGCAGCCCCGGCGGCACCAGCAGCGGGTGGCAGAAAAGCCCCGTCTTCCGCGACGAGGGCCTGCGCCCCGGCTCACGCTACGCCTGGCGTTTCAAGATGCGCGACGTCCACGGCAACGAGACCGAATGGTCCCAGGTGGCCGAACTGGTGTGCGAGAAGCCGAAGGCATTCGTCCAGGCCGACGACCGTGACGGCCTCGTGGTCATCGAGGCCGAACACTTCACCCGCAACGTCCCCGCGCCCGACGGGCACCACTGGAAGGTCGAGACGGGGCCGAAGGGCTACCGCGGCGACGGCGCGGTGAGGGCGCTGCCCGACAGGGGCGCCAACCGCGGCACCGACTTCGCCACCACCAGCCCCCGCCTCGACTATGCGATCCAATTCAAGAAGAAGGGTCGCCACTGGCTGTGGGTGCGTGGCTTCGGCGCCAACCCCAACGGCGACTCGTTCCACGTGGGCCTGGACCTCGAGCCGGTCGAGGCCGGGCGCAACCTCCAGACCGCCTGGGGCAAGTGGGTGTGGCTCCGCCATCCGCGGCCCCTCCAGGTCCGCCAGCCGGGGCTTCACACCCTCTCGGTGTGGATGCGCGAGGACGGCGTGAGGATTGACAGGATA
>CAYYCI010000041.1:1471-13729 GCA_964470215.1 uncultured Planctomycetota bacterium | reverse complement strand
TCTTTTCCTTCTCGCCTGACAACTCATTGCGGTGCAAAAAGCGTGCCAAAGCCCACACGCCCCGGCGAACTTTCATGCTGGGTTTCGTCAGGGATGCAACCCCTCCCCCTTACTCACCCATCACTTTGATGACGACTCTCTTGCGGCGCTGGCCGTCGAACTCGGCGTAATAGACCTGTTGCCAGGGGCCGAGGTCGAGCCGACCGTCGGTCACGGGCAGGATGACCTCGTGATGGATCAGGAGGCTCTTGAGGTGGGCGTCGCCATTGGTCTCGCCTGTGCGATGGTGGCGATAGTCCGGGCCGGTGGGGGCGAGCCGTTCAAGCCACTCGTCTATGTCCTGGATCAAACCGGTCTCGGCGTCGTTGACGTAAACCCCGGCCGTGATGTGCATCGCCGACACCAGGACCATGCCCTCGCGGATGCCGCTGCGGCGGACAACCTCCTCGACCTTGTCGGTTATGTTGATGTATTCCCGATGGCGACGTGTGTTGAACCAGAGGTATTCGGTAGCGAATTTCATCCTGCGCCTCCTGACTGTTTGCTGGCCGCCGACCGAGGATAACCGTCGCGGCGAGCGCTGTCAAAGAATCAACCGCGACCCTGCATATGGGGATGTCAGGTCGAAGGGGCAGTAGGGACAGGCCCCCGCGCCTGCCCCACCACCGGGTGCGGACGAGGGTCGTGTTGTCGGCGGGACGTCCGGCCGGGCACGTAGGGGCGACCCGGTGGGTCGCCGGCGGGCGAGGCATCGCCTCGGCCCTATATGGTAGTCGTGGCTCGGACGCGGGGTCAAAGGGCACCTGCGCCCGTGTTTTTTCCCACGCGCCTCCTTCAGGGCTATCGAGGACCCCATAGCCAGGGGTCACAGTCCTAAGAACCGACGGCCTTGACGAAGGGGAGTGGTTCTGCTACCATCACTGGCGGCCTGGAGGGGCCTCGCGCCTGTAGCTCAGCGGATAGAGCGCTGGCCTCCGGAGCCAGAGGCCGCAGGTTCGAATCCTGCCAGGCGCGCCAGACGGCGGCAGGCTCCGCCTGCCGCCAACTTCTAATGCGAGGACCGCGATGAAGCTCTGGGACAAGGGCTACGCGCTCGACCGCGAGCTCGAGGTCTTCACCACCGCCGACGACCCCCTCCTCGACCGGGAACTGGTCCGCTGGGACTGCGCGGCCTCGATCGCCCACGCCCGCATGCTCGCGCGCTGCGGCATTCTCTCCGAGGACGAGGCCGAGAAGCTGGCTGGGGAACTGCGCGCCATCGCCGCCGACGCCCAGGCCGGAAACTTCACCATCGAGTTCGAGGACGAGGACTGCCACACGGCAATCGAAAAGCGCCTCGTCGGCCGGCTCGGCGACCTCGGCAAGAAGGTCCACACCGCGCGCTCCCGCAACGACCAGGTCATCGCGGCGCTGCGCCTTTGGGCCAAGGACGCGCTCCACACCCTCTTCGCGGCCACGCTCGACCTGGCGGCCTCTCTCCGCCAGTTTGCCGAGACCCACAGGGACCTGCCGATGGTCGGCCGCACCCACACCCAGGTGGCCATGCCCTCGAGCGTGGGGCTGTGGGCCGGGGCGTGGTGTGAAAGCCTCCTCGACGACCTTCGCATCCTCCGCACGGCCTACGAGGTCAACGACCAGTGCCCTCTCGGCTCGGCGGCCAGTTACGGCGTGCCGCTGGCAATTGACCGCGAGTTCACGAGCCAGGTTCTCGGCTTCGCCAGGCTCCAGAACAACGTCCTCTACGCCAACAACAGCCGCGGGAAGATCGAGGCGGCGATCCTGGGGGCCTGTGTCCAGATCGCCATTGACTTGAGCCGCATGGCCCAGGACCTCATCAACTTCAGCCTGCCGGAATTCGGTTACTTCCGCATCCCGGAGGAGCTGTGCACCGGCAGCAGCATCATGCCCCAGAAACGCAACCCCTGCGGCCTGGAGCTGGTCCGCGCGAGGGCCTCCACCATTATCGCCTGCCACGACCAGATTCTCGGCATCGTCAAGGCCCTCCCATCGGGCTACAACCGCGACTTCCAGGAGACCAAGCGCCCCTTCCTCCACGGCCTGAGGACCACGATCGCCTGTGTCCGCGTGATGAAACTGACGGTCGAGAAACTCGCGGTGGATGAAGCGCGGCTTCTTGCGGCATTCACCCCGGAGGTGTTCGCGACCGACGAGGCGCTGCGCCTTGTGGCCGAGGGGGTGCCTTTCCGGGATGCCTATCGCCAGGTGGCCGCATCCCTCGACAAACTCCGGGCAGCCGATCCCAGCCAGGCAATCGCCAAGCGGACCCACCCCGGGGGTCCGGCCAACCTGTGTCTCGAGGTGGCTGACGAGGCGATCGCCGACCTCGGCGAATTCCTCCAGAGGCGATGCGACGCCTTCCAGAAAACCATCAAGGCCCTCCTGGGCAGGTAGCCAACCTACCCCCTTCAAAGGAGAATGGCAATGGCAATCAGGGACATCCTCAAGAAAATCGAGCGCACGCCCGTGCCCAAGGTTCGCAAGGCGGCGATCGCCTATTCTGGCGGCCTCGACTCCTCGCTGGGCATCGAACTCCTCCGCCGCGTTTACAAGGCCGAGGAGATCGTGGCCATCACCTGCGACGTCGGGCAGGGCAAGGAGGAAATCCGCGAGGCGCGCCGCAAGGCCCGAATCCTCAGGATCAAGCCCATCGAGATAAACGCCACAGAGGAGTTCACCGAGGAGTGGCTCGCGAAGGCCATCCGGGCAAACTCCGACTACAACGGCTATCCCGTCTCGACCTCGATGACCCGCCAGCTGATCGCCCGCATTGTGGCCCTCGAGGCCAAGAAGCGTGGCTGCGACGCCCTGATGGAAGGCTCGAGCGGGAAGGGCAACGACCAATACCGGATGCACAACGTCTTCAAGTACTTCGCCCCGGAGCTCGAGGTCCTCGTCCCCGTCCGGGACTTCGACCTCACGCGCCTGGAAGAAGAGCAACTGTGTGGCCACTGGGGCGTGCCCGTGACCGAGACGATCCGCGGCGGCGACGACAAGACCATGTGGTGTCGCTCCATCGCCAGCGGCGCGATTGACCTCAACCAGCCTCTGCCCGAGGGCATCTGGATGTGGCTGACGCCGCCCGAGAAGGCGCCCGACAAGCCGGAGTGCATCACAATAGAATTCGAGCGCGGCCTGCCGGTGAAACTCAACGGGCGGCGCATGCCGCTGGGGAAACTGATCCCGCGTCTGAATGTCGTCGCCGGGCGCAACGGCGTGGGGCGGATCGACATGTTCGAGGACGGCATAATGAGCCTCAAGAGCCGTGAAATCTACGAGGCCCCAGCCGCACACGTCATCCTAAAACTCCACCGCGACCTCGAGGCGCAGTGTCTGACCAAGGAAGAAATCCAGTTCAAGAAAATCGTCGAGCACAAGTGGGCATATATGGTTTACCACGGCGAATGGTACCACCCCCTCAAGGGCGCGCTCGACGCCTTCATCGAGGCCACCCAGGACTACGTCAACGGCCGCTATCGGGTGAAACTCTACAAGGGCAACATCGAGATAGTCCGTCGCGAGTCGGCCACCTCGCTCTTCAGCCCGGAGATACGCTCGATCAAGGCCCGTGGGTTCGACCAGCGGTGGTGTGCGAACGCGGCGAAGATACGCGGGCTGCCCTACGAGATCCTCGCGCGCCGCGCCCAGGCCGCGGCCAGGAAAAAGTAGGGGCACGGGCCGTCGAGCTCGGCCCACCATCGCCTGGCAGAGAAGAAATCTCCACGAAGGGCACGAAGACTCCGGCTTCTGCGGTCCATGGCAGGCCTCGCGCTCTACCTGCCCGCGCCTGTGGAACGTGGAGCCCGGCAGCAACGCGCGCTTTGCTGTCCGCGTCAGTCGGGGTTGGAATGATTGCCTGGCCAGGGCCAAGGGCGGGAAGAAGAGAGCCGCTCAGGAACGTCGCTCGCACACTGGTTTACACCATCGAGCGCGAGGGTAAGGTCCTCTATGAGCGGCAATGGGTCGAACTGGCGCTCGTGGGTCAAGAAGGCGCCTGGATGGGAAGAGGGGACTACGAGCGCGCTCGATTCCTCGATCCGCGAGGCGCCTCACCCCAATCGTTGAGGGCGAGGGGGGTGTCGCGGACATTCACAGCCGAGACCACGGGTTGTTCAGGGAAAAGACAGAGAGATGCGGGTCAGGCTTCCTGGTCGCGCAGGAGGGCCATGACCTCGGCCCTGGTGGCGGGGTTCTCGCGGAAGATGCCCCGGACGACGCTGGTGACGGTCCTCGAGCCGGGGGCCTTCACCCCCCGCATGGTCATACACAGGTGTTCGGCCTCGACGACGACCATGACGCCGCGCGGCTGGAGGGCCTGGACGAGGGAGTCGGCGATCTCGCTCGTGAGGCGTTCCTGGAGTTGGAGGCGCTTGGCGTGGACTTCGACCAGGCGTGCGACCTTGCTCAGGCCACAGATGCGCTGGCCGTCGGGCAGGTAGGCCACGTGGGCCTTCCCCAGGAAAGGCAACAGGTGGTGTTCACACATCGAGTAGAAGGGGATGTTCTTGACGAGGACGATCTCGTCGTGGACTTCGTGGAGGAGTTCGCGGAAGACGCTCTGGGGGTCTGTGGCGATGCCTGCGAAGATTTCCTGGCACATCCTCGCCACGCGTTCCGGGGTCTGGCGGAGGCCCGAGCGGTCGGGGTCGTCGCCGATGCCCTCGATGAACATGCGCACCGCTCGCTTTATCTTCTCTGTGTCCATGACGGCTCCAATCAGCGCAGGAGGTGCTTCATTTCGCGGACCGCGCGCTCGATTCCCACGAAGATCGCCCGCCCGACGATGCTGTGGCCGATGTAGAGGGCCTCGACCTCGGGAATCTCGGCGACGGGCCGGACGTTGCGATAGTTCAAGCCGTGGCCGGCGTGGACGCCGAGGCCGATGGAGCGGGCATGTTCGGCAGCCTGACAGAGCCTCTCGTAGTGGGGTTGGCGCTCGGGCCAGGTGTGTGCCTCGGCGTACTCGCCGGTGTGGAGTTCGACGAAGTCAGCGCCCAACTTCCTCGCCAACTCCACTTGTTCGGGATCGGGGTCAATGAAGTAACTGACGCGGATGCCGGCGTCCTTGAGGCGGGCGGTGGCGTCGGCGATGGCGCGCTGGCGCCGCCGCAGGTCCATCCCGCCCTCGGTCGTTACTTCTTGTCGCCGTTCGGGTACGAGCGTGGCGAGGTCTGGCCTGACCTCGAGGGCGATAGTGACGATCTCCTCGGCGCAGGCCATCTCGAGGTTGAACTCTCCCTTGACGACCTCGCGCAAGAGGCGCACATCGCGGTCCTGGGCATGGCGGCGGTCCTCGCGCAGGTGGACAGTGATGCCGTCGGCGCCGCCGAGTTCGGCCAGGACCGCGGCGGCGACGGGGTCTGGCTCGGCGATGCGGCGGGCCTGGCGGACAGTGGCCACGTGGTCCACATTTACGCTCAATTCGACCATTGAAGTCTTCTCCGCACCCTCACGGCCTGGGCTTTCGCGGCGGGGCCTCCGCCGCGGGAAACTCCAACTTCACCGGGATCGGCTTTGCGCCAGGCGCCAGGCGGACCTTGGGGTCGCGGATGTGGAACTCGACGTTGCGGATCGTGGGTCTGAGGTCCGCTGCGCTGGTGACCTCCAGGCGGACAAACGCCACCACGCTGTCCTCGCTGAAGACGGCGATGCGCGACTGTGGCCCAACGAAGGAGACCGGCCCGGTCTCCCTCGGCTCCATCTCCACGCGAATGCCCGCGAGCAACTCCGGCTTGACCAGCAGGCGGATGGGGAGGCCTTTGAGGGTCTTGGTCGCGCGGCGCTCGCTGACCGTGACCACCACGTCCACCTCGCGGCGGTCCGGCTCGACGGCTATGGCCTGCCAGCGGCCGACATCCACCTTCAGGGCCAGCGGGACGGTTCGCCGCAGCCTCTCGGCCAGCCCGGCAATCGAGACGGGACGGGTGGGAATGGCCTCGAGGGTCTTGATGACCGACTCCGGCCCACTGACGGCGACCTCTTCGGGGATCGTGCGGGTCTCGGTCACCTCGTGGTCTTCGGCTGGCTGCCCCTCGAGGACGGCCTTGACGGGCAGCGAGCGGGTGGCGAGGCGGTCGAGGGTCAGGCGGACGCGTTGCGGCTGAACCTCGAGGACCTCGAGGTCGGCGGGCGGCGCGGTCGCGCTCCCGGTCGGGACGAGTTGGCGGAGGTTTGCCCGCCCGAGCCCGATGGCGATCTCCTTGGGGCCTTCGCCAAGGGTTTTCGCTCCGCTGAGGTCGAGCTCGAGGATCAGGTTTCCGGCGTCGAGGGCATCGAGGAGCCGCTGTGGCCCGCGCAGGCGCACGGCGGCGCTCTGGGCATCCTGGCCAAGGATAGCGGCGTCCTTCGCCAGGCCAACCGGGCGGATGGGGACGCCGTCGACGGCTTTTTCGGCCGGGGTCTCGACGACGTCGAGGACGACCTCGACCTCGGGCGGGTCGGGATTGATGGGCGCGCGGCCGTAGTCGGGGCTGACGACCTCGCGCCGGAGCCTCACCCGGCGACGCAGCCGCTCGCAGAGGCCGTCCACCCTGATCGGCTCGGTGCGAATGGCGCTGATGCGTTCGAGGAGGCGCGAAGCGCCGCGGACCGTTGCCCGGCTGGGAAACGCCCTCTTACGCAAAGTCAGGCCCGGCGCGGGGCGACCAGCCGTCACGACCTCGACGTCCAGGACGACCTCGCGTAGCGTGTCGAGGGTCATGGTGATCGTCGCGGGGTCGGCGCTCGCCAGGCTCACCCCGCCGCGAAGCCGCTCCGCCGTCGCGGCGTCCCGGCCCACTCGCACGTGGCGGTTGGTCACCGCAATGCTCGGGGAGAAAGGCAATGTGCCCGGCAACGCTAACTCGCCAACGTCAACGACCACGAAAAGCTCGCGCGAGCTCAGCGTGTCGAGCTCGCTGCGGGGGCCGCGAAGGGTCAGGGTGACATTCTGGACGTCGAGGGAGAGTAGTGCGAGGTTCTCTGGCACGTTGAGCACCCGGACCGCCACGCCCGGGAAGCGCCGCTGGTCCAGCCCGGCGGTGGCCAGATAGTACCAGGTCACCACCGCCAAGAGCAACCCGGCCAACTTCAAGTCGAGATTGCGGAAAACCAACTGATACAGACGCCTCAAGCCCGTGCTCCCGGCTATGCGGTCGAACCGGTGTAGAGACCGCGCAGGATCATCCTCAGACCATCGGGGTCGAGGGCGCGGGTGATCTGGCCCTTCAGCGCCACCGAAATCCCGCCCGTCTCTTCCGAGACGATGATCGCGATCGCGTCGCTATCCTCGGTCACTCCGATGCCAGCCCGGTGGCGCGTGCCCAGGCCGCTGCCGACGTCCACGTTCTCGGTCAGCGGGAAGAGGCAGCCGGCAGCCACTATCCTGTCGCCCTGGATGATCACCGCGCCATCGTGGAGCGGGGTGCCGGGGTGGAAGATGGTCACGAGCAAGGGGGAAGAGACCTCGGCGTCGAGCCGCACGCCGCCCTCGGCATAACTCCTCAGGCCCACCTCGCGCTCGATGGCGATCAGAGCGCCGATCTTCTCCCGGCTCAGGGTCGAGACTGCGTCTATGAGTTGCTCGGTCAGTTCCTTGTGGGAACGACTGAAGAGGCCGAATAGCGGGCTTTGCCCAAGACGCACCAGCGCCCTGCGCAACTCCGGCTGGAAGATCACCAACAGCGCGAAACTGAAGAGCGCGACCGCTCCCGTCGTCAGTTCGGCTATCACCCGCAGGTGGAGGAAGCGCGCGAGAAACAACACTACGAAAAACCCCACGACCACGACAACGCCCAGGCCCTTGAGGATCCCCGCGCCACGGCTGCCACGCAGGAAACGCAGCGCGAAGTAGAAGACCATCGCGAGCAGCAGAATCTCCACCCCCGCCCGCCAATCCAGATAATGCAGCGGATTCATTCCAACCTGCCTCTGCAACCGGCCGAATTATAGCAAATCCCCGCCCATGCAGTCCACCCAGTGCGCCAACGTCGGGAGGCGACTCCAGATCGCGGTGGATTGGCCTAAAGCCAACGACACTGTCTTGACCCAACCTAACCCGTGGCGGCGCCCGGGCGTGTGGGCTTTGGCACGCTTTTTGCACCGCAATGAGCTGCCAGGCGAGAAGGAAAAGAATGCCCTGGCCGGCACCCGACTCCGGCTCTTCGTCTGGAAACCCCGCGGGGCAAACGCCTTGTGCTCTCTCGGCAAAGCATTCTTTTCCTTCTCGCCTGCGCTTGGAACCCACGGTGCACAAAAGCGTGCCAAAGCCCACATCCCCGGCCCCTTCAAGACCACGCGCGGGCCTCCTTCATAGTCTCAGGCTTTCCAGCCTGTGCTCAACGCGGAGCAAGGACGCCCCGCCCACAAGGGGCTGGATTTCCGCGTGCTACCTCCCGATGAACGCGGATAAGACATCGGCGGCCCGGGCGCCAATAGTCCCCCTACCCCCATCACCATTCGTTGCCCCTGCCCTCAGCGTCTCTGCGGTCTTTTCTTCTCGGCGCTCTCTTTCTGCGTCCTCTGTGCCTCTGTGGTGAGGTCCGCCGGAAGGGGGCCAAGGGCGCCTGGCCTGCCATTTTGGCAGGCCCCCGGGTTGCCTCCCGGCCCGGCGAGGCCGGCCGACCACCGCAAACCATTGAGCAAGAAGCGCTTGGCGCGGCCATGACGACCGGACCGCCTTCCGGCACGCGCGTTGCTACGCCCCCTGGTGGAGGCGATGGACGGACCAGCCAGCGGAAAAGGAGGTGAGGAACCATGCTGTGGCCAACCAGAACGAGAGACCTGTGGACCCTGGAGCCGCTTGAGGAACTGCGCCGGCTCCACCGCGAGATGGACCGCCTCTTCGGCGGGCTGTGGCCATTGAGCGAGGCGCCCGCGTTCCCGCCGGTGAACGTCTGGACCGGGCGCGACGACGTGGTGGTCACCGCGGAACTGCCGGGCGCTGACCCGTCGGGACTCGAGATAACCGTGCTCGGCGACACTCTGACCATCAGCGGCTCGCGCCCTGCGCCAGACCTGCCCGAGGGTGGCAACTTCGACCGCCAGGAGCGCTTCGCCGGCAGCTTCAGCCGTCGGGTCCAACTCCCCTATCGCGTGGACCCCGAGAAGGTCGAGGCTACCTACTCGAAGGGCATCCTCGAGGTGCGCCTGCCGCGCCGCGAGGCCGACAAGCCCAAGCAGATCGCCGTCAAGGCGTCCAAGTGAAAGGAGGGCTGCACCATGGCAGAAACCCGCGAGAAGGAAAAACGCCACGACACCCCCCCGCTGGTGCCGCCTGTGGACATCTACGAGAGCGACGACTCGGCCCAGCTCCTCGTTGACCTCCCCGGCTGCGACGAGGGGTCGGTCGAGGTCCGAGTGGAGGAAGGCACCCTGACCATCACGGCCCGGGCCGACCGCCCCGAATTCCCAGGGCACCGACTCACCTACCGCGAGTACCGCCCGGGCGACCTCGAGCGGACCTTCTCGGTCTCGGACATGGTGGACACGGACAAGATCGAGGCGACAGTGAAGGATGGGGTGTTGCGTCTGACGTTGCCGAAGGCCGAGGCGGCCAAGCCGAAGAAGATCGAGGTCAAGACTGCTTGACCCCATCCTCGGCCCCATCTTCTTCCCCACGCGGCCCCTCTCCCGGGGCCGCGTTTTCCTTTTCCGGCTCCACCGGGTCGTAGCCCCCGCGACAGAAGGGATTGCAACGGAGGATTCGCCAGGCGGTCAGCAGCAAACCCTTGACCAACCCTTTCTTGCGCAGCGCCTCGATCGCATACTGCGAACAGGTCGGCTCGAAACGACAGGTCGGCGGCAAGAAAGGCGAGATGAGCACCTGGTAGCACCTGACCAGGAATATCGCCGCTCTCCTCAACGTTCCTTCTCCGCGTCGCCCAGGAGCCGGACGAGCTCGTCGGCCAGTTCGCTGGCCGAAGGCTCGCCCCATTCGCGCCACGGGATCACCACGATGTCGAGCCCCTTTGGCAGGCGATGCTTGTTCGTTCGGAATGCCTCGCGGACGAGTCGCTTGGCCCGATTCCGCTCGACCGCTTTCCGCCAGCGGCGAGCCATCGCCACGCCCAGGCGCGAGTGGGGCAGGCCGTTGGGCGCGAATCGCACACCGAAATACCGCCCCCGGCGAAACTCCCCCCCCGTGCAAACACGGTCGAAATCGCGCTTGCGCCTCAGCCGCTCGTGAGGTCGGAACGCGAACCGCCTGGCCATCTCCTCACTCCAGCCAATCCCAGTGTAGCCAAACGCGCGGCGAGCCGTCAACACCCCTTGTCCCGGCAGCCTCGAGGGAGCCAACGAGACGCTGGCGTTACGCAAAGAAGGGGATTCGTGGCGAGCCGCACTGGTGCTGGGGTCTTGTGGCGCAGGACGACGATCGAGCCTGCGATCGAGGCTCACAGCACCGGCAACCGCGTGATTTGACACCGCGCCTGGCATTCACCTAGAATACGGTAGGGATGGCGGGCGCCTCATCTGCCCCAGAACCGAGGCGAACGAGAAGGAAAAAGATGCAACTGCGAGTGACAGCCGCCCAGGTCGACTCGGAGTGGAAACGCGAGGTCGAACGCCGCCTGGGCCGAGAGGTCTCGGCTTGTTACCAGTGTGGGAAGTGCACCGCCGGCTGCCCCGTGGCCTACGAGATGTTCTATCCCGTCCACGCCATGGTCCGCCTGGTGCAACTCGGCCGCAAGGACGATGCCCTCCGCTCGCGCTCCCAGTGGGTCTGCGTGGCCTGCGAGACGTGTAGCACCCGCTGTCCGAAGGACGTTGACCCCGCCCGCCTGATGACCATCCTGCGCGAGATGGCCCAGGAAGAGGGCTGCGTGAACGCCGAGGAGGTGGATATCTACGACTTCCACCAGTCGTTCCTGGCGAGCCTGCGGCGTTTCGGGCGGGTCTACGAGCTCGGCCTCGTGGCCTCCTACAAGATGAAGCGACCCATCAAGCGCGGGCCGCAGGACGTCCTGACGGGGATGCAGATGATGCGGCGCGGCAAGCCGGGGCTCGTGCCCCACCGCATCGAGAACCTGGCCGCCATCCGCCGAATCTTCGAACGCACCGCCCTGAAGCGAAAGAAAGAGACCGACTGAGATGGCCGTTGGCTATTATCCCGGTTGTGCGCTCAAGGCTCATGCCACGTCCCTGGAGTACGGAGTCTCGACCGAGGCTATGCTCAAGGCTCTCGGGGTCGAGTTCCGGGAGGTGCCCGACTGGAACTGCTGCGGGGCATCGGCTGGCCACATGACCAACTCCGCGCTCACCCGCGCCCTCAACGTCCGCAACCTCGCCCTGGCCGAGGCCGCCGGCCTCAACGAAGTCCTGGCCCCTTGCCCGCTGTGCGCCAAGGAACTCGCCCTCGCGAACCACGAGGTCAAGGAAGACAAGAAGTTGCTCGAGGAGGCTTGCGACGCCGCCGAGATGACCTATAACTGCGGCGTGAGGACCATGACCCTGGTGGAATTCCTTTACGACCGTCGCGACCTGGTCGCCGAGCGAGCAGGGGGCAAGTTGCCGGATATCCCCGTGGCCTGCTACTACGGCTGCCTCCACACGAGGCCCCCGGAAGTCTTCGGGTTCGACGACACGGAACAACCGACCACGATGGACCATCTTTGCCGCACCATGGGCCTGGCCCCCGTCGAGTGGACCCACAAGACCGAATGCTGCGGGGCGGGATTCACGATGAGCCGTCCCGACATCGTGGCGAGGCTCACGGGCCGCATCCTGGCGGCGGCGAGCCGGGCGGGAGCCGAGGCGGTGGTGGTCGCCTGCCCGATGTGCCACGTGAACCTGGATATGCGCCAGGGCCAGGCGGCGGCCGACGCCGGCCTGGGCGACGATTTCCACATGCCCATCATCTACCTGGCCCAGATGGTCGGCCTCGCCCTCGGCCTGGAGCCACAGGAACTGTCGCTAGGGACACATTTCGTGGACACCTCGGACCTCGTCGCCCGGCTCCGCGGCGAGCCGGTCCCCACCGAGGCCGATTGAGGAGTTACGCAACGTGTCGCGCATCGGCGTCTTCGTGTGCCATTGCGGAGAGAACATAGGCAGCGTGGTGGACTGCCCGCGGGTGGCCGAGGCCCTGCGCACCCACCCCGGCGTGGCCTTCGCCACCGACTACCGCTACATGTGTTCCGACCCGGGCCAGGCCCTCATCAAGAAGGCCATCGAGGACCACAAACTCACCGGGGTGGTCGTGGCGGCGTGTTCGCCGCGGATGCACGAGCCGACCTTCCGCAACGCCGTGGCCGAGAAGGG
>CAYYCI010000041.1:0-1371 GCA_964470215.1 uncultured Planctomycetota bacterium | reverse complement strand
ATCGGCGGCCACATGCTCCAACTCTCCGAGACCTTCCCCACCCTCGACTGCTCCCAATGCATCCTGACCCCCAGGATGGTCGAGGTGGCCCGGCACCCGAAGATAAAACTCTACACCTGGAGCGAACTGGAGAGCCTCGAGGGCTACATCGGCAACTTCGTGGTCAAGATCCGCATGAAGGCCCGCAGCGTGGACCTGGACAAGTGCACCGGGTGCGGCGCCTGCATGCAGAAATGCCCCTCGAGGAAAATCCCCAGCGAGTTCGAGGCGGGGCTCCTGGTCCCCGACCCCGAAAACCCCAAGAAGAAACTCGGCTATCGCACCGCCATCTACACCCCCTGCCCCCAGGCCGTGCCCAACAAGCCGGTCATAGACCGCGACCATTGCCTCTACTTCCAGAAAGGCAAGTGTGGGGTGTGCGCCAAGGTCTGCCCCACGGGAGCCATCGACTACGAGCAGGAAGACGCCATCGTCGAGGAGAAAGTCGGCGCGGTCGTCGTGGCCACCGGCTACCAGGTCTGGAGCATCGAGAAGGCCGCGGACGCCTATCCCTACCTCGGCTACGGCGAATACGGCTACGGCATCCACCCGGATATCATAAACGGGCTCCAATTCGAGCGGCTCCTCAGCGCCAGCGGCCCGACCGGCGGCAGGATCCTCCGCCCCTCCGATGGCCGCGAGCCAAAGACCGTGGTCTTCATCTCCTGCGTCGGCTCCCGCGACAACGAAAAAGGCTTCACCTACTGCTCGAAAATCTGCTGCATGTACCAGGCCAAACACGCCATGCTCTACAAACACAAGGTCCACGACGGCCAGGCGTTCAACTTCTACATGGACCTGCGCGCTGGGGGGAAGACCTACGACGAATTCACCAGGCGGACGATTGAAGAGGATGGCTGCATCTACCTGCGGGGCCGCGTCTCGAAAATCTACCCGCGGGGCGACAAGCTCGTGGTCCAGGGCGCCGACACCCTCTCGAACGCCCAGGTCGAGGTCGAGGCCGACCTGGTGGTCCTGGCCACGGCCATAGTGGCCCAGCCGGATGCCGAGGAACTGGCCCAGAAACTGCGCGTGGCCTACGACAAGGACCACTTCTTCTCCGAAGCCCATCCCAAACTGCGCCCAGTCGAGTCCCAGACGGCCGGGATATTCTTCGCGGGCGCCTGCCAGGGGCCGAAGGACATCCCGGAGAGCGTCGCCCAGGCCAGCGGGGCAGCGAGCAAGGTCTGCGCGCTGCTGAACGCCGACGAACTCGAGCGCGAGCCAGTGGTCGCCCACGTTCATCGCGCGCCGCCGCCCGTTTACTCCGTGTGCTACGGGTGCTTCTTCTGCGAGAGGGTGTGTCCTTACGGGGCCATCGAGCGCGAGGAG
>CAYYCI010000040.1:0-13826 GCA_964470215.1 uncultured Planctomycetota bacterium | reverse complement strand
GCCGCGGGCAAGGTCGTCTATCCCTGCCGCTTTGGCTTGCTAGCGCGCGATGTGGTCACAGGCAAGTTGTCCTGGGAATGGCCGTGGCCGGCCGGGGACGCCGACTGGGGGTCGGTGGGGGTTTTCGGGGTGGGAGGGCGATTCGTCGGCCATTGGGCGCCCTCGAGCGATGGCGCGAGCGTCTTCTGCTCGATTCCGCGCCTGACGGCCACGCGCCGGCGCCTGACCGCCATGCGGGGAGAATTGGCCGCCGTGGACCTCCGCACCGGCCGAACCCGATGGGTGCGGTCGGTCTCGGAACTCGTCCCCCCCGAAGGTCGGGGCGCGGGGTGGTTCGTCTCGCCGCCGCTGCCGACCGATGGCGTTCTGGTCGTCGGGGTGCGCAGAGGCCCGCGGGGCGGGGAATACTATCTCTGTGGCCTGGACCCCGACGGGCAACCTCTGTGGCAGAGGTTCGTCTCGGCCCGCGACGACGACCCCGCGGCGCTTCTCTACGAGGACCAGCCCTGGTTCGAGGGGATGGCAGCCGCCGGAGATGGGCTGGCAGTGGCCTGCGCGGGCGGCGGGGTGGTCATCGCGGTCGAGGCCGCCTCCGGCCAGGTGCGCTGGCTCACCCGCTACGACCAGGTGGGGAGGGCCTTCTTCCGCCTGCGCTATCTCTCGGCCAGACGGTGGCGCTCGTCCACACCGGCCATCTGCGACGGGATCGTGTATGTGACGCCGCTGGACTCCGATTTCATCTACGCCCTCGACCTGGAGTCGGGCCGGACCCTCTGGCGGCGAGAGCGGGGCAGTTATTCCTATCTGGCCGGTGCGGTGGATGGTAAGGTTTTCCTCGCTGGCGACTCGGCTTGTTGCATCGCCGCGGATGGGTCGCTTGAGTGGGAGCGGGAGTTGCCCTCGAGGGTGGTCGGTCGCCCACTGGTCGCGGGCCACGTCCTGCACCTGCCGTTGCCAGGTGGGCTGCTCTACCTCGACACCGCGACAGGCGCCGAGTTAGGGCGCACGCTCTGGGAGAGTTGGCGCGCGGCCCACGGCCCCACCTGGAGCGCCGACGTGGCATCGGGGGACCTGGTGGCGGGCGGGGGCCGGCTCATTGTCGCCACCCCCCACACGATCAACGCCTACGAGCCCGACGACCCGCGCCCGGCGCTCGAGCGTCTGGCCACCGCGAGGCCAGACGACCCGGCGGTTCATCTGGCTCTGGGGAAGGAGTATCAGTGGGAGGGCGACGTGGCGAGGGCGAGCGAGGAATTCGAGAAGGCCGTCGCCCGCCGCGAGAGGCTCGCCGAAGGCGACGTGGCCGACCTGCGTCGCCGGCTCGCCACCTGTTACGACTATGTGGCAAGGGCACACGAGCGCGAGGGGCGTCCCGGGCTGGCTCTCTCGGCCCTCGAGGCCGCGCTGCGCCACGCCTCCCGCGGCCCCCAACGCTCCAACCTCCTCCTGAGGCTCGGCGACCTGGCCGCCAGGCTGAAACGCTGGAAGGAAGCCGTCGGGGCGTTTCAGGATGTCCTCGCCACCAACCCACCGAGGAGTTCGGCTTGGGAGAGCGCGCGAGCGAGGCTCGAGGCGGTGATCGAGGCGGCGGGCCGCGGTCCCTATAGGGAATTCGACCGCGCCGCCGACGAGGCTCTCCGACGCGGCGACCTCCCGGTCGTCCTCGCGAGGTACCCGAACAGCCTTGCCGCTCCGAAGGCTCTTTGGTCGCTGGCCCGTGCGGCGCAGGCGAAAGGGCGAAAGGATGAGGCCCGCCTGCGGTTGGGCGAGTTGGCGAGGGTCTATCCTGCCTCGCCCCTCGCGCCGCGAGCGCTCCACGAACTGGCCATCGGCTACGCGAAGGACAGGGCCGCGGCCATGGCCCTCGGGACCCTCGAGGCCCTCGACCGCCGCTACGCCCGCTGGGCGCGCGAGGGCGAGGGGAAAACGCTCGCGACGCGCTCGACGGTCCGGCGATTGCTGCGCGAGCGGAGGAGAACGGCCCCGCCGGAACTCGCGCCGATGTTGAAGGTCCGCTGGCAGTGCAAGCCGGAATATGGCTCGCGCGAGGTGGTCGTCCTGCCGACGTGGGAGGGAGGCAAGGAGAGGCTGTTTACGGTGGCGGGGCGCTCTTTCGAGTGCCGCGAGCCGAGCGACGGGTCGCTGCGATGGGCCGATCGCCCCGGTTGGATTGGGGTGATGATCCAGGATGCGATGCGACCTGAGGGCGGGGTGCTGATAACTGGCACGGTGCGGGGGCTTCCGCAGTCGCCGGCGGAGAAGGCTGGCCTTCGCGCGGGCGACATACTGGTGGCTTTCGACGGCAAACCGCTCCGCGACACCGATGGGCTGATTTCGGCGTGCGCCCTGCGTCGGGCAGGAGCCGTCGTGAAACTGGAGTTCCTGCGCGAGGGCGAGCGGCGGGTCGTGGAACTGCGCCTGGGCGAGAGACCAAACCTTCCCAGAGACTCCATCCTGCCCGAGGTGCGAAGCGTCGGTTTTGCTTCGGGGTGCGCGCTGGTCCTGAAGGGAAGTTCGCTGGTGGCTCTCGCGGCCGAGGATGGGGAAGTGCGTTGGAGCCTACCGCTCGATGGCAGTGGGGCGGAGAAGGTGGCGGCGGGGCCGGCGTTGGTGGTCGTGGCCGATGGCGCGGGGCGCCTTCGGGCGCTCGACGCGGCGACCGGGAGCCGCCTGTGGGAGGCGAATCTCCCCGAGCCGACGGTCCACGACCTGCGCCTGAGCGATTTGGGCCTGGTTGTGGTCTCGTCGCGTCCTGCCACGGTGCGGCTGGTCAATCCGTTCGATGGTGCGGAACTGGCGAAGGTCGCCGAGCCGCGCGCCTTCGGTCGGCCGCTCGTGGCGTTGGACACTTCCGGGCGTGTTTGCTACGCTATGGGCGGGCGGTTGGGCTGCCTCGACGCCAGCCGACGCCGGCTGCTGTGGGCGGTGCGAGTTCCTGACCTGAGCGCCGAGCGCCTGTGGGTCAACAGCGGCTCGGTGGTCGTCCAGGGCAAGGACGGGCGCGGGAGCGACGTCCTGGAGTGTCGCCGCGCCGAGGATGGCGCCGCGGTCTGGTCGGTAACCCTCGGGCGCGGCGAGGGGTTTTCCCACGGGTGGCTGGGCGAGTCGGGGTTCTTCGTGGCCAGCCGCGCGGGCGCTCGGGCACTGGTTCGCAGGCTCGACGCGGCGACAGGCAAGGTGGCCTGGAGCCGCCAACTCCAGCCCCACGAGGAACTCGGCGGCTGGGTAGCCGGGCGCCGGGCGCTGGTGCTGGGGGTGAGCACCGTGGGAGCCGAGGGCGGGCGCGTCGCCGAACTCGCCGTCCTCGACCCTGCCACCGGCGAACAAGTCCAGCGGCTCGGCCTCGGGTCCGGTTCGCTGGTCGGTCTGGTCAGGTGCGGGGTGAGTCTGTACGCGGTGGTCGAGGACGCGCTCGGGGAGTTGCGGCCCCGGGCGTGGCTGGGCGACGTCTTCGCCCCCGAGCCGCCGCGGTTCCGAGTGGTGCGACTGACGGCGGGCGAGCCGTCGAGGCCAGGAGATAGTCAATGACAAGCGACGAGAGCCAAGAGTCGCAACTCCAGGAAACCGACGATATCGAGGCGGTTGCCAGGCTCAATGCGGCGTATCAGGCCATGCGCCAGGAACTGGCCAAGGTCATCGTGGGCCAGGAAGAGGTGCTCGAGCACCTCTTGATCACCCTCTTCGCGCGGGGACACGCGCTGCTGGTCGGGGTTCCCGGCCTGGCGAAGACCTTGATGGTGAGCACCCTGGCTCGGACCCTGGACCTGAGTTTCAACCGCATCCAGTTCACGCCCGACCTGATGCCCTCCGACATCACGGGCACGGAGGTCATCCAGGAGGATCGCTCGACGGGGGAGCGGTCGTTCCGGTTTCTCCACGGACCGATTTTCGCCAACGTGGTCCTGGCCGACGAGATCAACCGCACCCCCCCGAAGACCCAGGCGGCTCTCCTGGAGGCCATGCAAGAGCGACAGGTGACCGCCGGTGGCAAGAAGCGGCCGCTGCCCGACCCTTTCCTGGTCCTTGCCACCCAGAACCCGATCGAGCAGGAGGGCACGTATCCGCTGCCCGAGGCGCAACTGGACCGGTTCATGTTCGAGATCATCGTCGAGTATCCGAGCGAGACGGAGGAGTTCGAGATACTGCGTCTGACGACCGCTCCGAGCGAGAGCGAACTGAGGCCGGTGCTGACGGCTGCCGAGATCGTTGACCTCCAGCGCCTGGTGCTGAAGGTTCCGATAGCCGACCACGTGGTCCGCTACGCGATGCAGCTGGCGCGGCTCACCCGTCTCGGGGACCCAAACGCGCCGGACTTCATCCGCCGGTATGTGCGTTGGGGCGCCGGGCCGAGGGCGGGGCAGTATATGATCCTCGGCGGAAAGGCGCGCGCCGTGCTCAACGGCCGATACTATGTCTCGACCGACGACATCCGCCACGTGGCCCATCCGGTGCTTCGGCATCGGATAATCACGAACTTCAATGCCGAGGCCGAGGGGATCACCACCGACCAGTTGGTCAGCCAACTTATCGAGCGGGTTCCGCCGCCGGAGGGCGACCTTGCGAGCGACAAGCGCCTGCCGCCGATCCTGAAGACCTGAAATCGGCCCCTGGGCGGCAAAAAACGCAAAAAAACGCCAAATCCTGCTTGACAAGAGCCACCAGGGTTATTAAAAAGTCGTTGCGTCGAAACATGAGTGTTCGCGGCCCAATGGGGGCCCGCTGCCTCTCGCTCGGTTGACCTTTTTTGGGGGTGAACGAAGGGATGGCAAAAGCCAAGAAGAAGACGGCGAAGGCCAAGGAGATGTTGGTCGTCAACAGCAAGGTGCGCGCCTACATCAAGTCGAAGAAGGCCATGATGTCGGGCGAACTCCTCGCGGCCCTCAACGACCAGGTCCACTGCCTGCTCGATGCGGCGGTGTCCCGCGCGAAAGCCAACAAGCGCGCGACCGTCAAGCCTCAGGACCTCTAGGCGGTCCGGGCGCCTTTCGCATCACAAGGGGCCCCGTCAACTCGACGGGGCCTCTCTATCTATCCCCCTCCAGCCATCTCACCGTCAGGCCGATCACCTCTTCTTGCCACTGGGCCGAGTAGTAACTGTGGTTCGCGCCCTCGATGGTGTGGAAGGTCGCTGGGATTCCTTCGTGGCGGCAGTAGTCGGCGTAGAATTCCGGTGCTCCGATGGCCTCGTCGTCGCGGCTGCCATAGATGAATAGCGCCCGGCCGCGGTAGCCGCGCAGGTCCTCCATGATGTCCCGCAGCGAGTCCTTCGGGTCGCGCTCGCCGGGGGGCTTGCGGCGTCCGAGGAGGATGCGCGCGATGAGGCCGAAATGGACCTGGCCCCTTAGGAGTTTCGCCCACGTCTCGCGGCGGAAGACCTTGCGCGCGTAGTCCGCGAGGAACATGCCCCGTCGAGCCGCCTCCTGGGACTTTTTCTTGTAAGGCGCGAAGAGGGGGGTTGACCAGAGGATCAGGCCGTCGGCGTCCTTGTCGAGCGATGCGGCCCCGAGCGCCACGTTGCCCCCGGAGCAAATGCCCAACCAGTAGGTCTGGCCCACGCCGGACTCGGAGACCAGGAAGCGGCGCGCGGCGCGCGCGTCCTCGATCATGGCGTCGAGGTCGGTGGCGGCCACATCGCCATCGCTGTCGCCGCGACCGCGGAAGTCGAATCTCAAGGCGTGGTAGCCCGCCTGGGCGAGCCGGCGAGCGGTCTCGACGAACATCCTGTGTGGCCCACCACGATAACCGCCCCAGCCGTGGAGGAGAACGACCCCCGCGCCCTTCGCCCGGTCGTCTGGCTCGTGGAGGATTCCGACGAGACGTTCGGCGCTGTGGAAGACGACGGGACGCTCCACGGTCAGGCCTCCTGGGTCTTTGGGCGGCAGGCCCCGCATCGGGTGCAGACGCCGAGTCGGCAGTCGGGGGTCGGCTCGCCGCGCTCGGCTCGTTGGCGCTCGGCCAGGAGGAACTCGCGCCTGACGCCGCTATCAATGTGGTCCCACGGCAGCGGTTCGTCGTCGGCTCGTCGGCGGTTGGCGTAGTCGCGTGGGGCGACGCCCGCCTCGGCGAAGGCCCGGAGCCATCGTTGATAGGAGAAGTGCTCGTCCCAGGCGTCGAGCTGGGCGCCGAGCCGCCGGGCGCGCGCGATCGCCTCGCCCACGAGGCGGTCGCCGCGAGAGACGACGGCCTCGATGTGGCTGCGCTCGACGTTGTGGAACTTGAAGCGGACGCGTCGGCTCCTGGCGCGCGAGAGGATTCGCCGCTGCTTCTCTCGCAGCGCCTCGACCTCGTCCATCGCCTCCCACTGAAATGGCGTGTGGGGCTTGGGGACGAATGAGGCAACCGCCACGTTCACCCGCCCGCCGCGTCCGCCGCGTTGAGCCGAGACCTCGTGGGCAAGGTCGGCGATGGCGTCAACGTCCTCGTCGCTCTCGCCCGGCAGGCCGATCATGAAGTAGAGTTTCACCGCCCGCCATCCCTGGCGATATGCCTCGCGGGCGCCGCGCAGGAGGTCGGCGGTCGAGATGTTCTTGTTGATCCTGCGGCGCAGTTCCTCGCGGGCGGCCTCCGGCGCGATCGTCAGCCCCGACTTCCTCACCGACCGCAGCAGCGCCGGGAGGACCTCCAACTGGTCGTCCACCCGAAGCGACGAGAGCGCAACGTTGACCTTGAGCGGGTCGAAGAGTTCGGCCATCGCCCGGATGAGGCCGGGCAGGTCGGGATAGTCGCTCGAGGACAGCGACGCCAGGCTCACCTCGCTGTGGCCGGTGGCCTGATAGGCTCGCCAGGCCACCTCGCGCAGCCGCTCGACCGACCGCACCCGCGCCGGCCGCCGCACCATTCCCGCCTGGCAGAACCTGCACCCCTGGGTGCACCCGCGCAGTATCTCGAGCGTGATGCGGTCGTGGATGGTCTGGACGAACGGGACAATGGGAGCCTCCGGATACGGCGCGGCGTCGAGGTTCTCGACGACCGCGCGGCTGACCCGCTCCGGCACGCCCTCGACGACAGGCTCCAGGCCCAGATAGCGACCATCGCCATCGCGGACCTCGCGGTAAAGCGACGGGACGTAGAAGTGGGGACTTGCCCTGGCGAGCGCCCGGAGGCGCTCGGCGCGAGGCATCCCGCGGGTGTCGGCAACCGCCTGGGCGAGCGTCAGGGCCATCTCCTCGCCATCGCCGACCGCGAAGACGTCAATGAAGGGCGCCAACGGCTCCGGGGCCATCGCGCCCTGGCCGCCGGCGGCGACGATCGGGCAGCGATCGTCGCGGTCGGCCGAGCGAACCGGGATGCCCGCCAGTTCCAGCATCGCCAGGACGTTCGTGTAGCACATCTCGTACTGGAGCGAGAAGCCCACCAGGTCGAACTCCCGAAGCGGGGTCCTCGTCTCGAGGCTGAAGAGCGGGAGGCCCCTCTCTCGGAGTTGCGACTGCATGTCGGGCAGGGGCATGAAGACCCGCTCGGCCGCGAACTCCCCCCGGCGATTGAGTGCCTCGTAGAGGATCGCAACCCCCAGGTGTGACATTCCGATCGGATAGGTGTCGGGGAACGCCAGTGCCACCGTGGCGGCCACCTGGCGGTGGTCCTTGACCACCGCGTTCCATTCCCCGCCGATGTACTGGGCGGGCCGCTCGACCCTGGCGAGCATGTCCTCGAAGACGCTCTGGTCCACGGTTCAATCGCCCATGAACGATTCTTCTGGGAGAGGGGCGCTGGCCCGCCTGGCCTCGGCCTCGGGGTCGAGTTCGTCGCCGGCGAGCGCTATGCCGCGATAGACGCTGACGTTGACCACGAGCGCCAGCCCCAACAGCGACGCGAGGAGGGACGAGCCGCCGTAGCTGATCAGCGGCAAGGTCAGCCCCACAACCGGCAGTTGCCCGGTGGCCATGGCGGTGTTGACTATCGCCTGGGTGCCGAGCATGGTAACGACGCCGACCACGATAAGCCTGCCGCCGGGATGGTGGACCTCCTCGGCGGTCCTCAGGCACAAGGCGAAGAGCGCTAGATAGAGCGCCAGGAGCGCGTTAGCGCCCACGAACCCCCACTCCTCGCAGATCACAGCGAAGATGAAGTCGTTGTTGCGGGTCTTGGCCGGGATGTAGTTCAGGCGCTGGTGGGTGCCCTTCTCCCAGCCCTTGCCGAACAGCCCCCCCGAGCCGATGCCTATCTTCGCCTGACGCAGTTGATAGGAATCGTAGCGGCGATGGGGGTCCTCCTGGTGTAGGAACGACAGGACGCGCTCTTTCTGGTAGGGCCTCATGCCGACCCATAACACGGGCAGACACGCCAAACCCAGGACGACGATTAGCCACAGGTGTTTCGCCCTCGCGGCCGCCGCGTAGAGCATGGCGAACGCAACGGGCAGGAGCACCAGAGCAGTCCCCAGGTCCGGCTCCTTGGCTATCAACGCCATCGGCACCAACGCCAGCGCGAATGGCGGCAGAAGCCCCAGGAAACGCCGATGCGACTCGCGGTGCATCAGGTAGCGAGCCAGGGTGATGATCACCACCAGTTTCATGAACTCCGAGGGCTGCACCCTCACCGACCCGAGCGCGAACCAGCGCCGCGCCTGGATCGCCGGGCTGTGCACCCCGAAGAAAAGCACGAGCACCAACACCCCCAGCCCCACCGCGTAGAAGGCGTAGGCGTGTTCGAGGAAGTGGCGGTAGTTGACGAACAACACCCCGGCGAAAAGCACCACCCCGATGGCGATCCACTGAAGCTGTTTCAGCGGGCTGGTGGTGTAGTAGCCCTCGCCCATCGGCCCGGAACGGTAAGAGGCGCTGTGGACGAACGCCGCGCCCACGACCAGCAGAATCCCCGTCAGGGCAACGATCAGCCAATCGCGATTCGTCAGCCTCGGCTTGCGCATCAGGGCAAGGCTCCTCCGTGGGCCAGTTCGCGCCGCGCCCGCTCGCGCAGATGCTTCCCCGGAACACCCCGCAGGTAGCGCTCGGGCAACCGCTCGAGCACCCGCCTGGCACACGGGGCCGCGACCTCGCCGCCGTGGGTCCGCTCGCCCTCGTGTTCGATGGCCACCGCGAAGGCCACCCGGGGGCTGCGACAGGGGGCGAAGCCCACGAACCAGCCGACGTTGCTCCGCTTGCCGCGTATCCAGGCATCGGCCGTGCCAGTCTTCCCACACACCTCGTAGCCCTGTTCCTCCCGCCAGCCCTTCCAGGCGCGGTAGGCGGTGCCTCCCATCTCGTGGCACACCGCGCGCATCCCCTCCCGAAGCAAAGCGTATCTCCCAGGCGGCAGGGCCAGAGTTGGAACCGCCTCGCCGGCATCGGGAACCCGCACCCTGCCGTCCGGCTCGACGATCTTCTCGACCAGGTGCGGCTGCACCAGCCGGCCGCCGTTGGCAATCGCCGCCACCATCCTGGCCACCTGGAGCGGGGTGACGAGCAGGTAGCCCTGGCCGATCGCCAGGTTGAGCGTGTCGCCGCGATACCACGGCTCGTTGAAGCGGCGGCGCTTCCAGGTAGGTGACGGCAACAGCCCGGGCTTCTCGCCTGGAAGTTCGATCCCCGTCTGTTGGCCGAGGCCGAGCCGCCCCGCCCACCTCACCAGTGGCTCGATCCCCAGGTGTTCGTAGGCCAACTTGTAGAAGAACACGTTGCAGGAGCGCTGAATGGCCTCGGGCAGGTCGAGGTCGAGGGGCAGATAGTGGTTGTGGCACTCGTAGCCGTAGTAGCGCCCCTCGCAGCGGATCAGTTCGGGCACCTTGCCCTCTTCCAGCGCGGCGAACGCCACCGCCAACTTGAAAGCCGAGCCGAGCGGATATTGCCCACGCAGCGCCCGATTCACCAGCGGCGCCAGCCGATCGTCGGGCTCCGGGCCGTGGCGCGGCATGTCGTTCGGGTTGAAGCCAGGCGAACTCACCATCGCCAACACTCGGCCCGTCTGTGCCTCGAGCACCACGACCGAGCCGACCAGCCCGCTCAGCGCCGTCTCGGCCGCACGCTGGACCTCCGGGTCCAGCGTCAGATAAACATCCGCCCCGGGCCGCGGCGGGACCTCCCGGATGATCTTCTGTGTGTGACGCGCGGCGTCCACCTCCACCGTCTGGGTTCCACGCGCGGGGCGCAGGTCCCCCTCCAAAGCGCTCTCGATGCCCAGGCGACCGATCCAGTCGTCGGGCAGGAACCGCTTGGCCGCCGACCCGGCGAATGCCTCGCGCCACCGCTCGTACTCCGCGGCCGACACCGGCTGCATGTAGCCCAACACGTGGCAGGCCAGTTCGTCGTACGGGTATTCACGCCGCGAGGTCACCGCCACACGGAACCCAGGGTAGCGGTCGGAGTTCGACTCCACTTCCGCAGCCGCCAGGAAGCCGACGTCGCGCGCGACCACCACAGGGTCGCTCAACCGCCTCCAGCCCCTGCCCACCAGAGCCAGGCCGCGGAAGAAGTCGCTGAGCATCTCGTTCGGGGTCGTGTTGGTTAGTTCGACCACCTTCTCGACTGCGGCGACCACTTCGGGTGGGAGCTCGATTGTGATTGAGCCTTGCTCGTCGCTGCGGACCAACTCGGTGCCCTTGCGGCGCAGGAAGGTCGCCGCCATGCCGAAACTCACCGAGTAACCCCTTGGGCCGTGTTTGACCAACACCGTGACGTCGCGGACCGAGAGCACCCTCTCGCGCCGCCGCAGCCAGAAGAGCTTCAGGACCGGGCGGCAGACCTCGCGCCAGCGCGGCAGCCCACTCGGCACCATCGCTATGTTGAAGGCAGGGCGGTCCATCGCCAGTATCTCCCCCCCGGCCCCGAGTATCCGTCCGCGGCTCGCTTCCGTCACACGGGTCTCCAGGTGGACGTTCCTGGCGTAGTTGCGGTAGTAGGCCCCGCGAACCACCTGGAGGTAGAACAGACGGGTCGAAACCATAAGGAACCCGCCGACGATGAAGACGAGCACCACGCGCGCACGGTGCCTAAACATTGGCAAACCCCGCGCGTCCTCTCAGGCCGAACCAAGCGCTGTGGCGCCAGACCAGCGCGCCCACAGCCCAGGCCAGCACCGCGCTCCCCACCGCGCTTATCGCCACCTGCTCGGCCACCGTCGCCAGCACCAGAGCCGCGCCCTGCGCCCCCAAGACCGCCAACGAGGCGCCGCTCATGACCACCGATGCCACCAGCCCCAGCCCCGCTCGCGCCAGGCCGTGGCCGTGGAGACTGGCCGGACGCTGCCACGAGACCGCCGCGCCCAGGAGCGCCAGGACCCCAGTCCCCAGGCCCAACGGTTCGCTCGAGAGAAGGTCGCGCAGAAGCCCCAGCACACACCCCACCGCGAACCCACCAGCAGGCCGAGTGCCCATCGCGAAAACCACCACGAGAGCAACGACCAGGTCCGGCCGCACCCCGCGCACCGCCAGGACCCGCACGAGGGTCATCTGGACCATAACCCCGAGCACCGCCACGACCGCGAACCGAAACCAGCGCACAGAACCCGCATCCTTGGTCCAGGGCCGCCTACGGGGATTCAACAACGGGGACCCGATGGCCTCAAGCGTGGATGGCCTCACCCAGCCAGGCGTGCGCCGCCTCGAGCAAGGCCTCAGGCAGCGTCGGGTGCGCGTGGACCGTCGCCGCCAACTCCCGAACCGTCGCCTCCAGCCCCACGGCCACCGCCGCCTCCGCGATCACGTCCGAGGCGTGGGGGCCGACCAGGTGAACGCCCAGGACCTGGCCCGTCTCGGCGTCGGCAACGATCTTGGCAAAGCCGCTCGTCTCGCCCATCGCCACCGCGCGTCCCAGAGCCTGGAGCGGGAACTTCGCCGCGCGGGCACACTCCCCCGCCTCGGCCTCGGTCAGCCCCACAGAGCCAACTTCCGGATTAGTGAACACGGCGGCAGGGATGGCGCGATAGTCCATTCGCGCCTGGCGACCACAGGCATGCTCGGCCGCTACGAGGCCCTGAGTCGAGGCAGCGTGGGCGAGAAGCACCTTGCCCGTGACATCCCCAATGGCATAGATGCCCGCGGCCGTGGTCTCGCAGTGTTCGTCTATGGCGATGTGGCCGTCGGCGGTCTCGACCCCGGCCTCCTCGAGGCCGAGGTTGTCGCTCAGCAGCCGCCGCCCCACACACACCAGCGCCACCTCCGCTTCCACGCTCTGGCCACTCGAGAGCCTTGCGACCACGCCTTCGGGGGCCGTCTCGAGACTCTCCATCCTGGCCCCGGTGTGTACCTTCACTCCGAGTTTCTTGAGCGCCCTGGCTATCTCGGAGCCTATGTCGGAGTCCATCAGCGGCAGGAGCCGCTCGAGCATCTCCACGACCGTCACCTGGCAGCCCAGCTGGGCGAAGATCGAGGCGAACTCGCAACCAATGTAGCCCCCGCCGAGAATGAAAAGGCTGGCGGGCAGGCGCTCGAGCCGCAGCGCATCGTCGCTCGCCAACACCCGCTCGCCGTCGAAGGGAATCCCCTCCGGCTTAGCCGGCTCGGAGCCAGTGGCGATGATTATCTTCTCCGCATCGAGCCGCTCGTGCCCGCCGTCGTCGAGTGCCACCTCCACCCTCTTGCGGCCCGCGAGCCGCCCCGTGCCCTTGACAACCTCCACTCCAGCCCTCTTGAGCAGGAACGCCACGCCGTTGCGAAGCCGCTCGACGACCGAGTTCTTGTAGGACTGCATGACGGAGAAATCGAGCGAGAGCCCCTCGGCCTTGATCCCGAACCTGGCGCCGTCGCGCGCCTGGTGATACACCTCGGCCGCGTGGGCCAGGGCCTTTGTCGGTATGCAACCGCGGTTAAGGCACACCCCGCCCAACGCATCGCGTTCGACCAGAGCGGTCTTCTTGCCCAGTTGAGCGGCGCGCAGCGCCGCCACATACCCGCCAGGCCCCCCGCCGATCACGACCACATCGAAACCTGCCATCCAGCCTCCTCGTCGAAACAGCAACCAATCGCAACCCGATTATAAACCACCGCCTTCCCCTGTCAATCGAACACCTCGTCCGACCCGACCCCCTGTGGGCGGGGCGTCCCTGCCCCCCGTCATCGCGGGAAAACCCGCTCACCACGATTCTCGATAAACGAGACCCTGACCAGCCACCCCCTGACGCCGCCATCTTGCCCACCGCGAGAATGCCAGAGCACGCCCGCGTTCATGCCAAAGAACCCCAAAATTTTTCCTTGACGCGGAGGCCTCTGGCCGTTATAATGCGGCTGTAAATTCGACGGCGAGGGCCGTTTATCGGGAGGGGTCTGGCAAGGGAGGAAAGAGGCCGGACCGGCAGGCACGATCAACGGCCCACCTCAACCGTGCCTCGACTCACCCTGCCCCAACCCCACCTCGCCAGGAACGAAGAACTTAGGAGGGCCTTTAGCCATGAAAGCGAGGGCACGGCATCCCAACCCCACGTCCGGCCGCAACTCCGAACCAACCCACCTCCAGCTCGAATCCCTCGAACCCCGCATCCTTCTGGATGTCAATCCTCACGGGTTGTTCCCGAACGAGAAGCTACTAGTAGGGGACTGCCCCGAGTCCGTAGCGGTCGGGGATTTCAACTCCGACGGCAACCAGGACCTGGCCGTCGCGAATTTTTGGAGCAACGACGTGAGCATCCTGCTCGGTCTCGGGGATGGCACGTTCGCTCCGCAGACGAGATACGCCGCGGGGGACTCCCCCCGCTCCGTCGCGGTCGGCGATTTCAACTCCGACGGCAACCAGGACCTGGCCGTCGCGAATTTTTGGAGCCACGACGTGAGCGTCCTGCTCGGTATGGGAGACGGGACCTTCGCCCCGCAGGCGAGATACGCCGCGGGGAACGAGCCCCGGTCCGTAGCGGTCGGGGATTTCAACTCCGACGGCAACCAGGACCTGGCCGTCGCG
>CAYYCI010000039.1:0-14045 GCA_964470215.1 uncultured Planctomycetota bacterium | reverse complement strand
AAAGGGCCCATGGGGCCTTCTCGACGATTTGACGGACCGACCGGAGGCTTGTAGCATGTTCTATGGAGGGAGCGGCGGGGCCGCGAAACACAGGCGCTTGGTAGATAAGCACCCCAGCGCCCACAGTGGGAACAGGAGAGAGTTGATGAACGGTTCTTCAGGTCGCTCAGGTGGCTTCACGTTGGTCGAGCTTCTGGTGGTGATCGGGATCATTGCGCTCCTGGCGGCGATCCTCTTGCCCGTCCTGGCCCAGGCCACCCACGCAGCGCGGCGCGCGAACTGCTCGAACAAACTGGGCCAGTACTACAAGGGGCTGCGCATCTACCTGAACAACTACGACGAGTTCTTCCCCCTCGCCTGGCTCGAGACCGAGAACGACCAACGCCTCAGCAAACTCACCTATTGGCGGTTCATCATCCACGAATATGCCGAAAGCGGCTTCTCGCGTTTCATCGTGGAAGACGACCCGACGAAAACGGGCGAGGAGCTTTTCCGTCGCGACAAGGTCTTCTGGAACGACGCGGCCAAGGGATGGACCAACGACTACTTCGGCCCCTGGCTCATCTTCAAGGGCTGGCAGAACTCCGACACCAAGGAAATAGATATCAGCATCACCGACGACTATGACAAGCACGCGACCTACAGTTCCGTCACCAAGGATGTGTCCTCCACCGAGCGACCTCTGCTGACCGGGGTGGATGCCTCGTATGCCCTCGGCAGCGACGCGCCCGACGAGACCGACTGCAAGGGCACCGAGCACCACAAGGACCTGGCCGACGGCTGGACCTACATGGACAACTACAATGCAGGCGGGGACAACGTGGAAGTCTACATCGGGGTGGGCAAGAGCCTCCGCACCGACGATGACTACCGCGAAGATAGCGTCCGCATTGATTTCCGCCACAACCACGCCGCCAACTTCCTTTTCCTCGACTCCCACGTCGACTCCATCAGCGAAACCAACCAGGCGCGCCTCGCACGCGTCCACGAACGCTGGAATCGCTTGAGGCCGCGGGAAGACAAGTGACCAGAACCCCGGCGGTCGGCCTGGCGTTCCATCGAGCCGACCGCCATGTCATGGCCGATTCGCTCGGGACCGAGGGTGAGAATCTGCGACGTTCTGGCAGCGCTCGATGCGATAGCCCCACCCGAACTCGCCGAGCCGTGGGACAACGTTGGGTTGTTGGTCGGCGACCCGGCCGCCGAGTGTCGGCGAGCAATCGTCACCCTCGAGACTGACCTCGGCCTGCTCCGCCGGGCCGCCAGCCGTGGCGCCGACCTGATTGTCTCCCATCATCCCCCAATCTTTGAGCCGCTCAAACGACTCGTGGCGGACGCGACGACCGGCCGCCTTGTCCTCGAGGCCGCTCGTGCGGGAGTGGCTCTCGCCGCCGCCCACACCAACTACGACGTGGCGCCCGGCGGGGTGAACGATGTCCTGGCCGGGCTTCTGGGGCTCCAGCGTGTCGAGCCGCTGGCGCGCACCGAGCGCAGCCCCCGGGCCAAGATAGTCGTCTTCACGCCACAGGAGGACCGCGAGGCGGTCATCGCGGCGCTCTCCGCGGCCGGCGCGGGGGTCATCGGCGAATATCGGGAGTGCATGTTTCGCAGCGCAGGGACTGCCACGTTCCGCCCGCTTGCCGATGCCCGCCCGACGAAAGGGCGAGCGGGGCGGCGCGAGGAGGTCGAGGAGTTGCGCCTCGAGGCCATCGTCCCCCTGGCACTGGCCGATCGCGCCGCCGCTGCCGCCCGGGCCGCACATTCCTGCGAGGAACCCGCCATAGACATCTATCCGCTCGGGGGGCAGCGCCTCGAGGTGGGGATTGGGCGGTGTGGACGGCTGCCCGAACCCGTGCCGGCCCTCGACCTGATCGAGCGCATCAAGCGGAAACTGGGAGTGCGACTCGTCCGAGTGGTCGGGCCGACGCGGCGGAAGGTGGCGACAATGGGTTTGTGTGCAGGGTCGGGTGGGCGATACGTCCAGGAAGCGGCCCGACGCGGCTGCGACCTCTACCTGACGGGCGACCTCTCTCACCACCAGGCCCTCGATGCGGCCGCTGCGGGCCTCCTGGTGGCGGATGCGGGGCACGCGGCCACGGAGGCCCCGGCCATCCCGGCATTGGCTCGAAGGCTGGCGGAGGGGTGCCCTGGGGTCGAGTTCGAGGTCGCGCGTGGCGCCTGGCGCAGACTCTTCAAGACGTGCTGAGAAGCGCTTCAGGCGTTGGAGGGATGGTGGGCCGGCTCGGCCGGGAGGGTGATGCGGACGGTCGTGCCTTCTCCCCTGGCGCTCTCCAGGGTCATCTCCCCACCGTGGCGTCGGACGATGCTGTAGGCGATCGGAAGGCCGAGGCCCATGCCCTCGCCGACCCCGCGGGTGGTGAAGAAGGGGTCGAGCGCCCGCTCGACCTCCTCGGGGGTCATCCCCGGGCCGGTATCCTTGACGACCACCCCGAGGCAATCGCCGCGTTTTTCAGTGGTCACGGCGACGGTTCCACCCTCCTGTGTGGCCTGGATAGCGTTCGCCAGGATGGCTGCGAGGGCCTCCTCGAGGAGGTCGGGGTCGCCGAGGAGGCGGCCGCCCGCGGGGTCGAGGGCCACCCGGAGATGATCGCCGCCCGGGGCGGCGGCTCGCTCGAGCGCCCTCTCGACTATCAGGTTGATCTCGAGCGACTGGCGGCGCAGTGGCGCGTCGGTGGTGAGTGCCATGAGTTTGGCCACGATGGCCTGGCATCGCCGCGTCAGGCGTTCCACCTCGCCCAGGTCCTCCTCCATCGCGCCGTCGCGCGCGCGGTCCAGGAGGCAAGTGGTGACCATCAGGATTCCGGTGAGAGGGTTGTTGAGTTCGTGTGCGAGGCCGGCGGCCAGTTGGCCTGCGGTTGCCAACCGCGCGTTGCGGATCAACTCGTCCTGAGCGCGTTGGAGTTGGCGTCGAGCGGCGGCGACCTCGGCCTCGAGGGCCTGGTTGTAACCCTCGAGTTTGCGGCGCGCGGCGGCCAGGGCGGCGACCATTTCGTTGAAGGCGCGGACCGCCTCGGCCACCTCCGGGTCGGCTGGCTCTGGGAGTTGCCGGTCGAGTTTGCCGGTGGCGATCCGTTTCGTCTCGGCCGAGAGCCTGCGCAGGGGGGCCAGGGCCAGGCCCTTGAGCAGATAGGCGAGGAGGACCCCGACGAGCGCCACCCCTGCGGTCATGCCCACGGCGTGGCGCCAGGCCGCGCCCTCGCGCAGGAGCACCTCGTCGAGCGAATAGACCACTCGCGCGGCGCCCACCAGTTCCCCGCCCCTACGAAGGGGCAAGAGCACGACATAGACGGGTTGGCCGGCCTGGCTGGCCGTCGAGGCCAGCGGTTCGGTCGCCTTGGCCAGGCGCTCGAGGTCCGAGGGCGAGAGGGCGGGCGGGACGAGCCCGCGCGGGCTCCAACACAGCGGCTTGCCATTCAGTCCGAAGGCCGCGGAAGAAAGCGTGGGCAAGTCTGCGACCCAGCGGGCCAGTTCCCGGGAGGCGGCCTGGCGGTCGGCCCTGGCGAGTGCCGCGGCGAGGCCCCTGGCGTGGTGGATGATCGAGGCGGAGCGCTCGCGCAGGTCGGCGAGCCACACCTCGCGCTGGCGCAGGAGCGAGAGGTAACTGGATGCGCCGACCGCGCCCACCATGCTGACCGTGGCGGCCAGGGTGTAGCAGAAGCCCAGGGAGCCGAACGAGCGCAGGAGTGGTCCCAAGCCTTGGTCCTTTCCTCAGGGGGTCTTTGCGCGGGGTCGGACTCTCAGCGCGCGCAGTTCCGGGGGCAGGTTTGTGCCCTCGAGGCGCCCACAGACCGGGCAGCCCTCCACCCACGGCTCGCCGTCCTCGGAGGTGTGGACTTTCAACGGGAAGGTGACCTTGCAGTGGTCGCACCACAAGGGGGTGCACATTGCGCCGCGGTGGCAGCGCGGACAGGGCTCGCTAATGGCCGTAGGGGGCAGGCTAGCGATGTAGCCACACTGGTCACAGATCAGGCGGACGCTATCGGGTGGCGGGATCGTCTGGCGGAGGAGGGCGAAGGAGGTCCCCAGGAGGCAGAGGGCGATGATGGCGGCAGCTGCCAGGCTGGCGCGCGGGCGGGCGCGCAGGACGGCCCGCAAGCGGCCGCTGCGGGGCGTGAGACGGCGCTGGAGGTCGTGGAGCGCTCCGATGCGGTGGCGCTCCTGGATCTTGAGAATCTCGAGGACCTGCCGTTCGCTCAGGTGGCCCCGCTCGAGGAGGATATGGCCGAGGAATGGCGCCGAGCCCTGGCTGAGGATCAGGCGGGTCTGGGTCTCGAGGCCCTCGCGGAGTTCTCTCTCTGTGATGAAGCCCTTTCGTAGGGCGATCTGGCCGAAGTGGTTGCGCCAGTGTTCCGGGGTGCGGGTGGTCGTCGCCCGGAAGACCGCCTCGGCCTGTTGGTGGCTCAGATAGCCCTTCTCGATCAGAAGGCTGGGGAGGCTGGGCACGTCGCGCCCCTGGTCGGCCAGCGAGCGCTGCTCGGCCACACACTCGGCGAATTGCTCCGAGGTGATGAGTTTGCCCCATATGGCGAGCCTGGCGAAGTGGTCGTCCTCACGCGGGGCCATGGCGGGAACCGCCTGGCCGGCCACCGTCCGGGTGGTCGCTTCGCAGCGAGGCGAGCCACACTTCGGACACCGCGGCTCGCTACCCTCTGCCCTGGGCGCGAACGTGCGACCACAGCCCAGGCACTTGTAGTTTCGTTCGGACGCGGTTGGTGTTTGTCTCTTGCCCCTCATTTGTTTGTCCTCACGGGTGAGGCTGGAAGCTCGACCACGAAGGTCGTGCCCTTGCCGGGCCTCGAGCGGAAGGAGATCGAGCCGCCGTGGTCTTCGACGACCTTGCGCGCGATCGCCAGGCCCAGGCCGGTGCCGTGTTCCTTGCCTTCGGTGACGAACGGCTCGAAGACCTCGGGGGCGATCGCCTGGGGGATGCCCGGCCCGGTGTCGGCCACCTCGATGACGGCGCAGTCGTCGCGACGGCGTGTGGCCACGCGGAGGTGGCGCCGGTCTTCGGGCACGGACGCCATGGCCTCGATGGCATTCACGCAGAGGTTCCGAACCACCCGCTGGAGACGTCCCGGGTCGGCTTCCACGAGGTCCCCGAACCCCAGGTGGGTCTCGAGTTCGACGCCGTGTTCTCTGGCCCGGATCTCGAGGGCAGCGATGGTCTGTGCGATCAGTTCATCGAGGGGGAGTTTTTCGGTGGCGAGGCTGGTGGTCCCGCGGGCGAAGTCGAGTATCTCCTGACACATCCCGACGAGGCGGTCGATCTCGGCACACATTGTGGCAGAGAACTCGCGGCGGTCGTCGTCGGAGAGGTCGGCCTGGGCAGACATCTCCGCAAACATCCGGATGCCCTGCATCGGGCTCTTGATGTCGTGGATGATCATGTTGGCCACGCGCCCGACAGCCGAGAGCCTCTCGCTCTCGATGAGTTTCTGCTGGGCGGCCTCGAGGTCGCAGAGGGCCGCCTGGAGGTGTTCGGCCAGGCGCCAGCGCTCGACCGTCATGGCCGCCTGTCGAGCCAGGAGCGCCACCAGTCGAAAATCATCCGGCGAGAACTTCTTCCCGGGCGAGATGGCCGTGGCCCTCTTGCCGTAGAGGCCGAGGCAGCCGAAGACCTCGCCCTCGATGGCCAGAGGCACGATGAGGGCCGAGGCCAGTCTTCTCTCGCTCCACGGCGGGCCGGCAATGCTGGCGGCGTCCTCGACGAAATAGGGCTGGAGGTTCTCGGCGGCCCAGGCCACTGCGTCCTGGGAGGCCTCCGCGGCTGCCGAGGCCTCGAGGCCCTCGCCGAATCCCCACGAGGCGGCCAGGCGCGGTCCCGAGCCGTCCTCGTCGGTCAGGAACAAGCAAGCGCCCCGGGCCCCCACCGCGCGGCCGATCCCGGCGGCGATTCCATCCAGGACGCTCGCCCCGCCGCCGGTCGTGAGGACCTCGGCCGCTTCCGAGATGGCCTCGAGCTCCCGTTCGCGCCGGCGGGCCTCGCGGCTGGCGTGGACCATGCCGAAGGCCAGCGCGCCGTAGAGGTTTCCCCCGACAACCACCGCCAGCAGAGGCGTGAGGTCCAGGAGGAGGTTGAGCTTCTCGAAGAGGGTGTGGGAGACCAGAACGGCCATGGCCGCAAAACCCAGGCTCCAGGCGATCTTTCCTGCCAGGCGACGCGCGAAGAGCCGCGAGGCGCAACAAAGGGACAAGACGACCGCCGCCAGCGCCCTCCACCCCAGCCCCGCGCGACGAAGCATACGCCCGCTTATGACGTTGTCGGCGACCGTGGCCTGGATGTAGACCCCGAACCGCTCCCCCTCCGGGGTGTAGACCAGGTCGGCGTTTTGGAGGCCGTGATGGGTCTGGCCGATGAAGACCAACTTGTCGCGGAAGACCGAGGGCGGCACCTCGCCGTCGAGAATCTGGCTGACGAAGTAGGTGCGAATGGTCTCCGGGACGTGGTAGTAGTTGACCAGCAGGTCGCCATTCGGCCCGACTGGCACGAGGCGCTCTCCCAGGTGCAGGCCGGCGCTGGTCGGCGCGATGGCTCCCTCGGCGACCCCGAGGTAGCGCGCCGCGGCCAGCATGGCCAATTGATAATACACCCGCCCCCCACAGGTCAGACCCACGGGGACGCTCCTGAGCACCCCGTGGCGGTCGTTGCGGACGTTGATGTGTCCCTGTGAGGTCGCGGCGGTAAGTTGCGGGATGTTGCCCGCCAGGCTCACGACCTGGTGGAATGGCCATTGGAGGGTAGCAGCCTTGTCGAGCGCCCCGCGGTTATAGACCGCCAGGAGGACGTTTCCGGCGCTCGCGGCCGCCCTGGCCATGGCGGCGTCGTCGGAGGCTTCGCGGGCGGGGTTTGGGAAATAGACGTCGTAGCAAATGACCCGCGCGCCGGCCTTCTTGAGCCACTCGATGAGCCTGGCGTGGTAGCGGCGCGGCCAGGGCCAGGGCCCGAGTCGGCGCATGCATCGCGGGCTTATCCCGACGACGACCACTGCGCCCGAGGGTTCGAGGCGGCCGCGCCAGGCGAAGTGGAGATCGGTCAAGAGAGGCTCGACGGGGCGGAACGCCCCGACGGCATCGAGCGCAACGACCAGAGCCGCGACCGCCAGGCCCCACTTGATGTGGGTCCCCCGCGCCCCTCCCGCGCGGCGGCCCCACTCGAGCGCCCTGCGGATGCCCATGCTGCCTCCGGGCCGGCCCTGTCCCGCTCAGCCGTTGAAGAGGTCCGGGTCGAAGCGCCAGTCGTCGGGCAGGTGTTTGCGCCGCCAGCGCCACCGGCGCCGTAGCAGCCTGGCGATCTTCCCACGGTGGAATCTGATCCACTCTTTCTTGCCAGGCGTGACGATCTGGGGCGGCTGCTTCTTCCAGCGGTTCTTGACCTCGACCTTGCCCTCATTGACTTCGACCTTTACGCAATACTCGTCGTTTTCGATGTAGGTCGTGACCTTGAAGCGGGTGCCCTGAACGCCCGCGATTGCCGAGGGGGTGACGACCTCGAAGCGCGAGCCGGGGGTGACCTCCAGGTCGAGTGTTCCGGTCTCGTTGATGTCAACGGCGATGACGCTGTAGTAGCGGCCGTCGTGGAGGCGGAACGACTGGACGAGGCGGACGACCATGCCCTCCGGGACCGTCACCGTGCTCCCATCCCCGAAGCTCATCACCCCGCTGCCGACGCTCGTCCCCGGAGGCACCAATTGCCCATTCCAGTGGACCGGTTGCCGCTCGAGCAACTGGGCAGAAGACGAGGACAGGAGGGTGATGGCCCTGGAGTCGGCGACGTGTCGCGGGCACGCGCACACGTAGTCCTGGGCGTTGTCGTCGGGGCGGGCGACGTAGAATTGCGAGTAACTGTCCCCGCTCCCGCTCAGGTCGTTGGGGCAAATGAAGAGTCGGGGATTCTCGCCAGCATAGGGGACAAGGTGTCCTGGAAGGTCCTCGGGCGGATAGGCCTTGTGGTCGTTGTAGTAGAGGTTGAGCGCCACCGCTATCTGCTTGAGGTTGTTGAGGCAGATGGCCTGTTTCGACATTGTCCTGCCGTTTCGCAAGGCCGAATAGGCCATCGAGACGAGCGCCGCCAGAATGACAACCACCACCAACATCTCGATGAGGGAAAACCCTTTCCTGGCGGTCGCTCGGGGCTTCATTGCGTTGCTCCTGTCGTTCCGGAGGGTCTTTCGTTTCCGTTTTCTCCCGCGCCGTCGCGTGATATGCAATTTCAATGCCAAAGCCCTTGGGAAATTACCTCGCACTGCCACAAGGCAGGATTCCCGACGCCCTGCGCTTGAACCCTAAGTGGTGGCGCGCCTGGATGTTGTGCTGCCCGTTCAGGTACCCGGCCCGCCATCTCGCCTCGAGAAGGTCAAGCGAGCCGGGCCGGGTGGTTTCTCCCTATCGGGCTGCGAACTGCATGAGAAGGCGACAGTGGGACGCGGCCGGGCCTGGGGGCGCTGGTGTTTAAGTCGTCGTGGGGCAAAAGCTTGTGGTGGCGCAGGCGATTTTTACGCCCGGGCGCCACACCCTGTGGCGCTTCGGGCCCCCTCCCGCGGCGCTCCGGGCCATTCGGAAGGTTTTATCTCTTGTGGCGGAAAGAGTTACGCAGTTGGGCCGCTGTCGCGGAAATCCGCCGGCCGCAGGCCGTGGCGTTTGATCAGCCGCTGGAGAGCGCTCCGCGCGATGCCGAGGGACCGCGCGGCGCGAGTCACGTTGCCCCCGCTCTGGCGCAGGGCAGTCTCGATCGCCTCCCGCTCGAAGGCCTCCTTGATCTGCCGCCGCGCCTCCCCGAACGACATGCCGGCCCGCGGACGCACTGGCGCGATGGCCCCCGGGGGCCGGGGCAGTTCGATCTGGGAAATCACCTCCCCGCGGCACAGCGTCACCGCTCGCTCGATGACGTTCTGGAGTTCGCGGACGTTCCCCGGCCAGTGATAGTCGAGGAGGGTTTGGAGGGCGGCTGGCTCGAGGCGCTTGGGCGGGGTGCCGGCCCGCTCGGCGGCCTGGGTGAGGAAGTGTTCGGCCAGTAGCGGAATGTCCTCGCTCCGCTCGCGCAGGGGGGGAACGTGGATGGTCACCACGTTGAGGCGATAGTAGAGGTCCTCGCGCAGGGTGCCGTCGGCCAGGCACCGTTCGGGGTCGCGGTTCGTGGCCGCCAGGATTCTCACGTCCACCGCGATGGCCTGGGTGCTGCCCACTCGGATGACCTCGCGCTGCTGGATGGCCCTCAGGAGTTTGACCTGGAGCCCTGGGCTCAGTTCGGTGAACTCGTCGAGGAAGAGTGTGCCGCCGCTGGCGCTCTCGAAGTAGCCTGGTTGAGAACGCTCGGCGCCGGTGAAGGCGCCGCGCACGTGGCCGAAGAGTTCGCGCTCGGCGATGCTCTCGGGAAGCGCCCCGCAGTTGACCGCCACGAAGGGCGCCTGGGCCTTCGGGCCGGTGAAGTGGATCGCGCGGGCGACCAGTTCTTTCCCCGTGCCGCTCTCGCCGGTTATGACCACGTTGCAGTCGGCTTCGCGCACCCGCTCGATCAGGTCGTAGAGGCGCTGCATGGCGGCCGAGCGCCCGACGAGGTTGTGGAGGCCGTAGCGGTCCTTGAGTTGTTCCTCGAGGGCTCGGAGGCGATGGCGCATTTGGACCTTCTCGGCCACCTCCCGCGCGATCCTCAGGAGTTCATGCTTGTTGAGGGGTTTGGTCACGTAGTTGTATGCGCCCTCCTTGATGGCCGCCACCGCGTCGGAGATGGTCCCGTAGGCGGTGAGGATGACGACCTCGGTCTGCGGCCACCGCTCCTTGACCGCGCGGAGGACCGCGCGCCCGTCCATCTCGGGCATCCGCAGGTCGGTGACCACCAGGTGGTAGGGGGCTTCCTGGAGTTTCGCCACGGCCTCGCGGCCGTTGGCCGCGCTGTGGGCCTCGAAGCCCGCGTCGTTGAGCGCCCGGCAGAAACTCTTGCGGATGATCGCCTCGTCGTCAACGACGAGCACTCGGAAAGGGGCCATCTCTCGCCACGTCGCCTCAACAGGTCAGGTGGAGTGCCGCGGCCGTGGCCCGTCGCTGGCTACGGCGATTGTAGGTCTGCCAGGCCGAGCCGGTCCGCTCCACGATGACCTCGATCCCCCGGCCCTCGAGGGCCTGGAGAGTGTGGTCGGGCACGCGCATCAGCCCGTTGGCGCCCGTGCCAACGACGAGCACCTCCGGCCCCGCCGCCACCACCTCGCCCAGGTCCGCCATCGAGAGGCGGTGTCCCTCCTCCCGCCACCAGTCGGCGATCACCCGGTCGGGCAGGATGATCACGTCGGCGGTGTAGTCCCGGCCGTCTATGCGGATGCGCCCGAACGAGTAATCCTCGACCCTCGGCTGGCTGCTCATCTCCCCTTGCCCTTTCGCACCAATTGTGGGAAAGCGGCCTCGAGGAGAAGACGATTCAACAACACACTCTCGTGGGGCGAGAGGCCCTGCTTCTGCGCCGCCAGCAGCTCCCGCGCCCGCGCCGGTAACTCCACCCCGCGGAAGTGAACCTCGCTGTAGAACCCCGGCTGGGAGAGGACCCGCTCGTTCAACGCCTCGACGACGGCTCGCGCCAGGGACGGCGGCGGGTCAGGGCTTGCCGCCACCTGGCTTGCCAGGGTCCGGGCCTCGGGGGTCAAGAGGTCCCAGATGCGCGAGGCCGGGGAGGGGGCAGACGCCGCCCCCCCGGCGACCAGGCGCGCGGCAAGCACTCGGGCCTTCGGGATGTCGGCCGGGGTCAAGAGCGCGGGGTCCGGCCCCAACGAAAGGCCGAACGCCTGCTCGTCGGCCAGAGCCAGCAGATAAACGCTCCCCGGGGAATCGGGCGTGGCCCCGCAGACCAACCGCGAGCCGTCCTCGCTCCGTTCGATCAGCCCGGCGCGGAGCCGATTGCCGTTGTCCCAGCGCACCTCGGCCGGCCGCCCGATCAGCCGCACCACCGCCTCGCGGCGGCTCCACAGGAGGGCATCGCCGAGGGCGATGGTCCGCGTGTCGTCAAGGCGGACGTTCCCCGTCGCTGTGACGCTCTCGAGGGCCACCTTCTCCTTCGACCCCGCCCCCCCGCCAGCAGCCGAGACACGGCGAAAAGACAACGTCAGAACGTCACACGTCAGGCTTCGAGGCCCCTGGGTCACCCGGACGTTGTTGCGATAGACTGCGGTCAGTTCGGCGCGGTAGAAGGTCAGCGGGCCGGCACACGTGATGACAATCGGCTCCTGCGGACCGCCAGGCGCCGGCGCGGAAGGTCCCAGGAACGAGTTCCGGGCGGAGGGCAAGATGGTCGTCTTGACCGTCTTCTCGATCACGAGGTGGTTCGTGCGGTCTGAGGCGGCGCCGGACCGGCGGTTGTCGTTCAGCCACAACTTGGCGCCGACCCCCTCGAGGACCGCGTCGCGTCGGATGACTCTGACGGGGTCGGCCGTCCGGGCCGTCCCGTCCTTGCTGCGCCAGGTCAGGCTGTCGGTCTCGACCCGCGTGGACCCCTCGTCGCCGAACACGATCACCACGTCCCCCGAGAGGTCCGCGGCGTTGTTCTCGGTGTCCACGCTCCCCTCGCGGGCGGTCGCCACGTGGGTCATTCCCTGGTTGTAAACCACGATCCGCACGTTCGTCCCATGGAGACGCGGACTGTCGGGCTCTCGCGTGACCTTGTCGGCCTCCAACTCCCAGAGCAACTCCCCCGTGGTCGGGTCGTAGCCGGGGAACTTGACCTTGCGCGACTCCTGGACCGGCGCCCTGGGCTTCTCGCGCGGGGCCCTGCGCTCCTCGGCGGCAGCAGCTACCCCGACCGACGCCATCACAATCGCCACCACAGCACGGTTCATCTGGCCACCTCCGGGCCGTAACGGGCCACGAGGGCCGCCCACTTGCCCTGGGCCTTCAGGACGAACTCGGCCAGTTCCCGGATGGCGCCCTGGCCCCCTGGGGCCGAGGTCACGTGGTCGGCCTCCGCGCGCACCTCCTCGCGAGCGTTGCTGACCGCCACCGCGAAACCCGCCCGCCGCATCACCGGGATATCGGGCAGGTCGTCGCCCACGTAACACACCTCATCATCGCTCGCCCCTATCTCGGCGAGGAGCTCCCCATAGGCGGGTAACTTGTCCTTGGCGCCCTGGCGGACGTGGCGGACGCCCAACTCCCGGGCTCTACGCGTCACCACCGCCGACTCCCTGCCCGTCAGGAACGCCACCTCGATGCCGCTGCGCAGGAGGTACTTTATCCCCGTGCCGTCCCAGACGTGGAATCGCTTCGCCTCCGTGCCGTCGTCGCAGAGAATGATCCCACCGTCGGTCAGGACGCCATCAACGTCGCAGATGACCGCTCGGACCGCTTCCGCGCCCACGCTCCTGGCTCCTGGTCCTCAGACGATGTTCGACTTCGCGCCCTCGATCTGCTCGGCGATGAAGTCGCCTAACTCCGGGATCGCCACCCGCGGCTGCTCGCGGCTGTCGCGGTAGCGAACCGTCACCGTGTTGTCCTCCAGGCTCTGGCCGTCAACGGTCACACAGAACGGCGTCCCCACCTCGTCCTGGCGGCGGTAGCGCCGCCCGATCGCCCCGCGCTCGTCGTAGAAGGCGGGGAAGCGCTTCCTGAGGTCGGCGAAGACCTTTCGCGCCAGCTCCGGCATCCCGTCGCGTCGCACGAGCGGGAAGACCGCCACCTTCAACGGCGCCAGCCGAGGGTGCAACCGCAGGAACCGCTCGCGCTCCCCGCGCTCGCTCACCTGCTCGTCGTAAGCATCCACCAGGAAGGTCAACAGCGAACGGTCAACCCCGGCCGAGGGCTCGATGACGTAGGGGACGAAGCGCCTGCGCGCCTGGTCGTCGAAATACTCCAGGTTCTTTCCCGAAAACTCCTGGTGGCGCCGCAGGTCGAAATCCGTGCGGTTCGCGATCCCCTCCAGTTCCGACCACCCGAACGGGAACTCGTACTCGATGTCCACACACGCCTTCGCGTAGTGCGCCAGTTCGTCCGGGCCGTGTTCGCGCATCCGCAACCGCGAGGGCCGAATCCCCAGGTCCAGATACCACCGCCACCGCTCCTGCTTCCAATGCTCGAACCAGTGCTCGTCGGTCCCCGGCTCGACGAAGTACTCGAGTTCCATTTGCTCGAACTCGCGGGTGCGGAAGATGAAGTTGCCGGGGGTGATCTCGTTGCGGAAACTCTTCCCGATCTGAGCGATCCCGAAGGGGAGTTTCAGCCGCGCCGTGGTCGCCACGTTCTCGAAGTTGGCGAAAATGCCCTGAGCCGTCTCGGGCCGGAGGTAAACCACCGAGGCGTCGTCCTCCACCGGACCCATGAAGGTCTTGAACATCAGATTGAACTGGCGCGCCTCGGTCAACTCCCCGCCGCATTCGGGACAATGCCGCGGGTCCTCGAGGTCATCGGCCCTGAAGCGCTTCTTACACCCCTTGCAGTCCACCAGCGGGTCGGCGAAACTCTCGACGTGCCCCGAGGCCTCCCAGACCCGCGGGTGCATCAGGATCGAGCAATCAATCCCGACGACATCCTCGCGCTCCCGCACGACCGCCCGCCACCATTCCTCCTTGACGTTGCGCTTCAGTTCACAGCCCAGCGGGCCGTAGTCCCAGCAACTGTTCAGGCCCCCGTAGATTTCGCTCGACTGGAAAATAAAGCCGCGTCGCTTACACAGCGACACGATCTTGTCCATCACATCCGGTTCCTTCTTCACCTTCCCCATTCGCATCTCCTGCTCTCTCCCTCTCGCGTGCGCAACATTTTATCACGAACTGCCCCAGGATCGAAGTCAGAACACACCCGCGGGCGTGGTGATCCACGAAGGACACGAAGAACACGAAGGACTCGCAAGGAACAGGCTTCCGAAATCGCTAAGACTTCGCAAGCCTCGCGGTCATTCCGAAACGCCGCACAATGGAGCCGTTTGCGTTGTCGGGATTTGAAGGCAGGGCTTGGTGGGGGGCGGTGCTGGGTAGGTGACGGGGCATGTGTGGGGGTGGAATTGAGCGATCAGGGGTTCAGATGGCGTCTCGGGGCTGCCTCGAGGCGTCAAT
>CAYYCI010000038.1:0-14229 GCA_964470215.1 uncultured Planctomycetota bacterium | reverse complement strand
TCTTTTCCTTCTCGCCTGGCAACTGATTGCGGTGCAAAAAGCGCGCCAAAGCCCATGCCGCCCCGGCGCCGCTATCACCTGGGGCTTAGTCACTGATTTCCTACCGAAACGGAAAAGCCGAAGCAGCAGGGCATCCCCGCTAGTAGTCTGCCCCGTTCGGGAACCGGCGGAAGGCGGCTCAGCGCTTGGAGAAGAGGGCCTTGAGGCGGGCGAGCAGGCCCTTCCGGTCTTCTGCACCCTGTTGCTTGGCGGCGGTTTCCTCGACCTCGGCATACTCGAAGGTCAGGTCCGCCACGGCCACGATGCTGTCGTTGCGCGGGTCGTCGCAGCAGTCCTTGAGGTCCTGCTCGGTCATGGCCTCGAGTTGAGCGGGATGAACGTTCCGAAATCGGAGGATGCAGATGCGGTCGCCGGGTCGCAAGGGGTGACGACCGCGAACGCGGTGGAAGTTCACATACACTCCCCGGGCCGAGATGTCCTCGATGTAGTAGGCGTCGGTGCCTGAGACACATGCTATCCGGGCGTGCCGGCGGGAGATCACTTTGTTATCTATTAGGATGTTGGCCTCGGGACTCCGACCGAGGACGTTCTCGCGCTGGAGAGGGAAGTATTGGGTCTTGTCAATGTTGTTGTGGAGTTGAGCAACCCTGCGCATCGGCCTCTCCTCCTTCAGTTTCCCGTGGCCCGGTCAGGCGGGCGAGAAGTGCTCGCGCCTTGTCGGCCAATCGTCCCCGCGGGTTCGTGGCGAGGTAGAGTTTCAGTTGTTTCCTCGCCGCATCCTCCTCGCCGGACGCGACGAGGTTGATGGCGAAATAATACCGGAATCTGGCGGTCGGTTCATCACCCAGTAACGGGTCCTGCGGCAGGGCGCGGGCGAGCAGTGAGCGCGCTTTGCGACTCTTGCCGGTCAGTTGGCAGGCGGCGCCGTAGAGCCCAGCGTAGCGTGGGTCTTCGGGGTCGGACTGATAAAGGTCGGCGGCGATTCGGAGCGCGCGAGGTAATTGCTCGCGACGCTCGGCCAACACGCTTGCCAGGCGATAGAGCGCGCGGCGGTGTTGTGGGTCGGCCTTGATGGCGGCCTCGAGTTCGGCTAGTTCGCGGTCGGCCATGCCGACCTGGGCGTAGGCATTCGCTGCCGCGAGATGGACGTCGGCGTCGCGTTCGCCGAGTTCGTAAGCCCTGGCCATTTCGCTGCGCGCCCTGTCCTTCTGTCCCAGTTTGAGCCAGGTGATGGCGAGGTGGATGTGGATGGCGGGGTCGCGCTCGAGTTCGAGCGCCTTAAGGAAGTTGTCGCGAGCGGCCTCGAGGTTGCCGAGTTGGAGGTCCACCCAGGCCAGGGTGTCGAGGTTGAATGCTGCGGTTCGCAGGCGGACAGACTCCTGGGCAAGGCGGCGCGCCTCGGCAAGGTTTTCGCCCCGGATGGCGAACGCCCACGCGAGATTGTTGAGGTTGGTCGAGCGCTCACGGGCAGCGTAGGCGAAGGTCTCGAGTTTCGCCGCCAGTTTCTTGAGCGCCGAACTGACCCTCGCGGCGAACGAGAACGGGTCGGCGTCGGAGGGCACGTCGTGGCGCGGTCGCAACTGGCGGTTGGTCAGTTCCGTGGTGCTGCGGCGCAAGAGCGCGATTTGTTTGCGCGAATTGCCCAACTCGTCGTATATGTAAGCGAGCAGGGCGCTCGTCTCGCAAGACGGCCCCTCGAGTTCGCGCAGGGTTTGGATTGCCTCGATTGCCCGAAGAGCCATCTCGCGGCGGCTTTTCCAGGGGAGGAGGCCCCGGCGGTCGGCCAATAGCGATTGTTGGACCGCCACGGCCAGGAGGTAGAGTGCGGTGGCGTTGCGCGGCTCGCCGGAGAGCACGGCCTGGTATTGTGCGATTGCGCTGTCGTAGCGCCCGTCGAGGAGGTAGAGCGAGGCCAGGCGAAAACGCACGACGCTCCACTCCGGCGCCGCCCTCACCGCGGTCTCGAGGGCCTCGATGGCTTTCTTCCGCTCATTGGCCATCACATACGCGGTGGCCAGGGCGTTGAGGCATCGCAGGTTCTGGGGGTCGGCGTGGTAAACCGCTCTGAGGAGCGAGACCGCCTCCGCCCCCTTTCCCTCCAGGAGCAACAGGTCGGCCTTGACGACCCTGGGCGTCTGGCATTCCGGCCGACGGCGGATGGTCTGGTCGAGGACCTGGTGTGCCTGTTGGCGTTGGTCCTTGGCCACGAGGACGCGCGCCAGTGCGACCGTGGCCTCGAGGTAGTTGGGGTGCAGGCTCAGCGCCCTGCGCAATGCGCTCTCGGCCTCCTCGAGGCACCCTGCGGCAGCCTGGCGGTTTGCTTCCAGGGTGGCCGCGACGGCCTCCTCGCCCGGGAAGTTCATGCTCCTCTGGCGCCCGCGCGGGATGACCACCATGGCTGTGTGGTCGTTCTCGCGCCAGAGGGCCTCGAGTTTGGAGTACGGGATGCGCCGCAGGGGAGAGTTGGCCGGGTCGTGGACTATCACCTCGCGGCGCCGCTCATCGTAGCCCACCGCCACCACGGCGTGGCCCATCCCCATCGGGCTGAGGTAGAGCATCAATGGCAGGCCAGCCGAGACCTTCTCCTTGAGGTCCGCGAGGCCGCTCAGGTAAACGTGTGGCTCGAAGCCCAGGGCGCGCGCGACCACGGGCAGCCTGTGGGCGGGGACGCCGCCCTCGCGCCCCGCCAGTTCCTCGAAGAGCTTCTGCTGGTCGGTCCGATGGCCGAAGTGGCGGAGCATCATGGCCAGCGACGCCGCGGCACATCGCGGCCCGACCTGGCGGACGTATGGCACCCCCTCGATGAGCACCCGCCCGCTCTGGGGCCTTGCGCCTCGCTCGACCCCCAGCAACTCCAGGCGATGGCGCCACGGCGGCAACTCCGCTCGGCTCCCCTCCTCGGTGAAAAGGGTCAGGCGCGCGACCAGTTCCACGCGCTCGACCAGTCTCCGTTCCAGGTCGAAGACCAACGTGCCCTCGGCCTTGACCGCCATGACCTCGTAGTCGGCCGTCGGCTCCGGGGCTGGTTTGCGATAGGCGATGGTCTTCGTCAGGAGCGCCTTGCCGCGGCGCACGCCCTGGAAGTGGACTTCGCCGCCATAGAGGCGACTGAACGTTGTCCAGGCTGGCTCGCGCCAGGCCTCCCCCGGGCGCTTTGGGACCGGGAGGGCCGGCCCCTGGACGAACTGGGCCAGCCAGGGCAACTGGTCGAACTCCCCGGGCAGCCGGCGGGGGCGCTCGAGGTCCACGAGGCCGAAGTAACTCGAGCAACTCAGCGGGATGCGCGTTCCAACGAATTCGTTCCCGCCCTCCACCGGGCGCCCGCTCGTCCCGGTGATCTCGACGGTTGCCTCGACCAGCTGGCCGCCGTGGACCGCCTCGACCACGTAGTCGAACGCCACGCTGGCCATCTCCCTGCCAGGCTGGCCGCCGTCGGTCGAATAGCGGTAGTGGAGCACATCGCCCGTCGCGAGCCTCGGGACCAGGGAACACGCCGCCTCGTTGCTTGCTGGGCGCGAAGTCGGGAGGTCGTAACTGTTCGGATCGAGGCTCAACTGCCGGACAAGCGCCTTGCCCGCCGGTCCGAACTCTCCTCGCGCCAGGTACGCGCGGGCCAGGCCACCGTGGTGGCGAGCCACCGCGGGGGCCAGTTCGGTCGCCTTGCGATAGTGCTCGATCGCCGAGGCCAGGGACCTTTCGTCGAGCGCCACCTGTCCGAGGATCGCGTGGAGTTCGGAGAGGAGGAGCGGGTGTCCTCCGAGGCGCAGGCCCTCCTCCGCAATCGCCTGGGCCTCGGCCTGCCGCCCAGCCGCGGCCAAAAGGCCGGCCAGATCAACTCTGGCTGCAAGCGCCTTGGGGTATCGCTCGAGCACTTCCCGCAGGCGCGCCTCCCTGTCTGCCTCGCCGGCCGCGAGGGCCAGATGGCGTGCGCGGACCGCGGCCACCTCGAGTTGCCCTGCCTTCACCGCCTCTGCCTCGGCCAGGAGGCACGCCTCCTGGCGGTTGGGCCTGTTTCGCTCAGCGCCAATGGCCGCGAGAGCGGCGCGCACGTCGCCAGTCGCCAGGTGTGCCGCTGCGCACCGCTGGCGGAGGGCCTGGTCGTCAGGGGCGAGGGCCAGCGCCTGGGTGAGGACGAGGGCCGCCTCGACCCAACGCTCTGCCCTGAGGAGCGCCGCCCCATAGGCCCGCTTGACTAACATGGAGCGGGGAGCCAGGCGGTCCGCGTCAGCGAGCAGAGCGAGCCGCCTCGTGGGAGTCGTCTCGGCGAGATAGAGTTTCCCGAATGCCTCCTTGGAGAGTTTCCCGCGCGCCATCTCCTCTGCCGCCGGCGACCAACGCGTGGCGCCAATCCGCCGGGCGCTGCGATGCCAGCCTTGCATCAGGTAGGCGCAAGCCAGCATCTCACGCGCCCGGGTCGCGAATGGCGCGCTCGGCTCGTAGCGCAAGGCTCGCTCCAGAGGGCGGATGGCATCGCGGAACCTGCCCTTAGTCCATCGCAATCGCGCCAGTTCCCACCAAAGTGGAGCGCTCCGCCCACACTCCCGCGCGCCCTGCTCCAGAATCTTCTCGGCGCGCTCGGGCTCGACGACCCGCGACAACCCTAGCCAGGCGCTCTCGCATCCCTCGTCGAGGTCCAGGGCGCGCCTGAACGATGCGGCGGCCTGGGGCTTCAGGCCGGCCGCGGCGAGGGTCAGGCCGAGTTCGGCGTGGGCACTCGCGCTGTGGGGTTTGAGCGCCACCGCCGCCTCGAGTGCCCTGCGCGACCCCGCCAGATCATCCACGGCAGGCAGCCGGCACAACCTCCCCACCGCCAGTTGGGCCTCGAAGAAATTCGGGTCCAACTCGACCGCCTTCTTGTAGCACGCGAGTCGGGAGGCAGGCGAATCGGCGAGGCGACCGAGCACGAACCGCAGAAGCGCATTGCGCGGCTCGGCCTCCGCCTTCAACTCGTACTCGCGGCGGAGAACCTCGCGCGCACCCTCCCCGGAAACCCTGAGGAGGAGAAGATGGGCGTCGAGGAGCTCGGGGTTGGTTTCTATCAGTGCACGAATTTCGGCAACGGCCTCGTTGGGCCTCTTGGTTGCAATGCGCCGCGCGTGGTCCAGCGCTCGCCGAGCCTGGCGCGGCGAGAGGGCCGCCGCCTGAGCGGCTGCCACAGCCAAGACCATCGCAAGCAGAAGTTGCAGAAACCCTCGCTGCCGCTTCAACGCGCCACGTCCAACTCTCAGCAATGCCCTTCCCGGGAGGTAGTATAGCGCGCCCTACCCAGCCCGGCAACAAGGCGCCTTTCGCGTTCGTCCCTGTGGCGACCAAGGCCCAGAGGAGCGCGGCGCATGACGTGGGGCGAAGACGAGGGCGCGCCAGGAGTAGCGCCCGGCGCATTTGCTCAGGGCGACGGGATGACCATGCCGCTCGCGCGGTAGAGGCCGAAGCGGCGCCAAATCCGCCCGCCCGCCTCGACCTTCACCTGGCCCAGAGGCTCGAGGCGCCGGTAGAACTTCAGGACTCGCCGCGGGTGGTCGCGCGGGCGCGGCGCCGCCGGGTGGCGGAACTCGTGAACGTAGAGCACCGCACGTCCCGGGTACTCGCTGACCAGGCGACTCACGCCGAGGCCCCGGACCTTCAGTTGCCCGCTCAGGCCGTAATCGAGGTCGTTGACCTCCAGGAAGGTGAAGATGCCCTCGCGGGAGTCCCGAAGGAACCCAAGACACAGAGCGCTGGGAAACTCGTTGGTCAACACCAGGCGGGGTGTGGGCATGGTTTGCTCCAGGTCTTTCACCCTGGCGGCCAGCCTTTCCCAGCCGAGCATGCGGACCGACGGTGGTCGGGCGCCCACGGCGGCTGCCGCGGCGGGCCAGAGGCTGGCGATGAACAGCGCCACGGTGATCGGCAGCGCGCCGCCGATGGCCGCAACCCCGAGCCAGCGCCGTCTTCCGCCTCCGACCACCAGGCCGGCCAGTCCTACTATGCCGACGCAATAGCCGATCAGGTCCCAATGCACCCTCATCGTTCGCCGCTTGGTCAGCAGGGACGGGACTAGGAAGAACAAGATTGGCAGCAGGCCGTAGGCCAGCAACCAGGCAGCGCGCTGCGACCCCCAGCGTCGCCACTCGCGCCACGCCGCGACGAACGCGGCCAGAGCGCCGGCCCAGATCACGGGCGAGAGGAAGGCGGCGTGGGCGCCGAAGTACTTCGCCGCCAGCGACCACGAGGCCTTCAACTCGTGGCGAGCCATCAGGTGGTAGCGCAGCGTCGTCCAGCCGTGGCGCCAGTCCCAGGCCAGGAACACGGGCACGAAAAGCACGGCCGCCACCCCGGCGGCGACCCACGGCCCAGGCCGTCGCAGGAACGCGCGCCCCGGCCGCCACGCCAATAGCGCCACCAGGGCACACGGCACCGCCAGGGCCATCATATATTTCGTGTAGGCGCCTGCCGCGACCACCGCCCCGCTCGCAATCCACCACCACAGCCCTCGGCTCCGACAGGCCTGCCACGTGGTCCACGCAACGAGCATCCACAGACACGCCAGCGTGGCATCGGGGGTTGCCACACACCCGACTGCCACAGCCAATGGACAGCTCGCGAGGAGCGCCGCGGCCCACACGGCCGCTTTCCGTCCGTAGAGGTTCCTGCCCAACAGAGCCGCCAGCACTACCGTCAGAGTGCCGAAGAAAAGCGACCCCGCCCGCAGGCCCACGGTGCCGTGGCCAAACACCCAGCCGCCCACCAGAACCACGAGGGGTGTCGCAGGGGGGTGGGGGCAAAAACTGAACTCAGGGTCGTGGGCCAACCACCAATAGAGGGCTTCGTCCTGGAAGATACCGACGCGCGCGGCGAGCACAGCACGGACGGCCAGGGACACTGCGGCCAGCGCGGCCACGAGCCCCCAGTCGCGGAGGCCGAGCCCCTCTCGCTGAACGGTTACATCGGTCTCGGGATATGCCCGCGACGCTTTCGACCGCTCGTCTTGCGAAGTCAACGTGGGTTGTATCCTGAGGCAGAAAGCGCGTCGCCCGCGCCGCTCGCAGGCGCGAGAGGATTCTATCGGGCGCCACCGCCCGGATCAAAGGTCATTACGAAGCTGTAATGCTGTTGTAATTACCCCGCTGGGCGCTGGGTGTAACGGTAGGTGCGCTTGCCGCCTGTGGCTTCGACTGGTACCTTAGGGCTACCTGTGGGAACGAGCGGGACCGGCGCATGAGAACATTTGCCGAAGCGATCGCAGTCGTTGGCCTGGTGGCGGTGCTTTTCGTTCCGCCGCTTTTCACTCGCGACCCGTGGAACCCCGACGAGCCGCGCTACGCGGAGGTGGCGCGCGAGATGGTGGTGCTGGGGCAGTACCTGGTGCCTCATCTCAATGGTGAGCCCTATTCGGACAAGCCTCCGCTCTTCTTCTGGCTGGCGGCGCTCTTCTGGCACCTGGGCGCCGGGGTGAACTCGGGGCGGCTGGTGGCCGTCCTCGCCAACCTCGCCACCGTGGCGTTGGTCTATCACATCGGTCGCCGCTACCTCGGTCGGCAAGGGGGGCTGTTGGCCGCAGCGGTCAGCGCCACGTGCGCGCTTTTCCTCCACATCGGCAAGTTCGGAGTGCTCGACCCTCTTCTGACCTTTTTCACCACCGCGGCAATCCTCTGTGGCCTTAACGCCCTGGCGCCTGAGCGTCAGCCGCGTTGGTGGCTGGGCTTCTACCTGGCGGCGGCGCTGGGGGTGTTGACCAAGGGGCCGGTGGGTTTCTTCGTCCCGGGGGTCGTGTTGCTCGTCTTCGCTATTGTGAGGAGAGGTGCAATCCGCAAAGGCGGATGGTGGCACCTCGGCGGCGTGGCCCTGATGCTCGCAGTGGTCGCCGGATGGTTGGTGCCGGCCGTCCTGACGGGCGGGGAGGAGTACGCGCGCGACATCCTCGTGCGTCAGACGGCGCGGCGGCTCGCGCGCTCGGACAGTCACCGCCAGCCGGTTTATTTCTACCTGGCCAACGCCCCATTGTTGTTCTTCCCGTGGTTCTTTCTGCTCTTGGCTGCGGTGGTGGAGGCGGTGAAGTCGGCCCGGCATCGTGGCGACGAGGCAGCGGCTCTGGGCGCCACGTGGTTCCTGGCCGTGCTGGTCTTCTTCACGCTGTTCTCCGGCAAGAGGACCCGCTACCTGATGCCATTGGTCCCGGCTGTCGGTTTGCTCTGTGGGCGGTATTTCGTCGCAGTGGCAGGGGGGCTTGATTGGGCCAGACGGTGGCATCGCTGGCTCTGGCGGGTGAGTCTGGGGCTGGTGGCCGTGCTGGCGGTTGCTCTGGCCTCGGCGGCGCTGTGGCCCGAGCCGCTGGCGAAACGAGTGGAGGACGACCCCGCGGTGGCGGCTGACTTGTCGAGGGCGATCGGCCCGGGACTTAAGGTGGGTGCCGTGGTCGGCGCTGTGGCGGTCATCGCGGGGTGTTTCTACGCCTTGCGGTTGCCGAGAGAGCGCGAGGTGCGGCGGGCGGCAACGCTCGTGGGGCTGGCGGTGGTGCTTTCGTTGCTGCTCGACTTCGGGGCTATGCCCGTTATCAATCGCTTCAAGTCCGGGCGCGACCTCGTCGAGGAGGCCGGAGCCTATCTTCGGGAGGCGGACGAGGTGTGTTTCTACGTCTCGGACTTCTCGGGCGTTTACAACCTGTTCACCGGTCGGGTCCACATTCCTATTCTCGCGGATCGCAAGGCTCTGGAGGCGGCGCTGCGCTCCGGAAGGCGAGTGTCGGTGATCGCGAAGGAGAAGGCGCTGCGGGGCTTCCTGGCAGAGTTGCCCGGGCGGGTGGTGGCGCGAGAGCGGGTCGGGCACAGGAAGGTGGTGGTGGTTGCCAATTGGGGGACGGAGTCAGGACCCTGAGCGCTCCTTGAGTTCGTTCTCGAAATAGCGGTTGGCGCCCATCAGGTAGAATTTCGCCGGCAGGAGAGGCCGCGAGACCCCCGAGAGCACCGCCTCATCGATCTTATCCCTGGTGACGAGTTGCCGTCCAGCCTCGAAGGCGGCCTGATAGACGCGCGGCGGCTCCTTTCCTGCCTCCTCGAAGCGCTCGAGGATGGGCGCGTGGGGACGCAGGAGGGCGCCAGCGAACGTCCCGTCGAACTGAGCGGTCAGCCGCTTGACCCATTCCACCACGACGTCGAAATTGTCCAGTTCCCAGTAGCCGCAGGTCGAGACCAGGGCGGTCTTCGACAACTTGACCCCCTGGCGCTTCGGGTGGCGGAAATGGCCGTCGCGCATCTGGAAGTAAGGCTCGAGGAGAGGTATGAGCCTGTCGGCGAATAGTTTCGTCAGGGCCGAAGGGCCATCGGCGAAGACCGGGGTGGCGATGACCAGGACGTCGGCTCGCGCGACGGCGGGCAGGAGGTCGGCCATGTCGTCGGCGATGGTGCAGCGGCCGGGCGTCCTGAGCCAACAGGCCAGTTCCCCAAGGCAGGGGCGAATGTCCTTGCTTTCCAGTTGGACGAGTTCGCACGAGGCGCCTTCGGCCCTCGCGCCCTCCAGAAGGCGGTCGAGGACCCGGTGGGTGGTTCCGCGCGAGCCGCGCGGGCTGCCGTTGACTGCCAGGATTTCCAATTTTCACTCCCGTGGTTGATGCCGGTGAGGGCGGGACCACGTCCGTTGCGCTGGGCGTGGCGTTCGATCCAGTTAGCGAGCCCGCGCGCCCGCCGCGAACACTCGCGCACGGCCTCGAAGGCCCCCTCGCCGGTGAGGACTTCCCGGATTTCGCGGTAGAGGCGCGCGGTGCGGCGGGTGCTGCTGCCGTTGCGCTCGGCCCAGTTTTCGATCTCGGCCTCCAGGGCGCGTAGCCTGGTCACCAGGTCCGACGCGCGAGCCATCCCGGCTCCCTCACTTTGCCCTCGACACCGTGTCGGCGAAGCGTCGAAGGGTCAGTTCCAGTTCGTCCGCCACGTCGCGGTGGTTCTCGACCACGTTCCGCTGCTCGGTTGGGTCGGCTTTGCGGTTGTAGAGTTCCGGCGGGCGATGGCCGTTGATGGGAAGCATGAGCGTCCAGTCGTCGGTTCGGATTGTCCATTCGGCGCCGTGATGGGCCGTGATGGCGAAATCGCGCACCCTCTCGGCCTCGCCGCGCAACAGCGGCATCAGGCTCTTGCCGTGAACCGCCACCTCGCTCGAGGCGACCACCACGTCCTGTGGGAATGTGTGGCCGACCGGCGCGCGGTAGTCCAGGGTGAGCCTCGCCGGCACACCGATGGCCTCGAGGACCGTGGGCAGGAGATCGGGGGGTTGGACGAATGCACGAGAACGCCGGCCTGCGCCCGGTCCGTCGGGATGGCGAATCAGCCAGGGGATGTGGGCGAGTTCCTCGTAGCCCCACGGGCGTGCCTTGCGGACGATGCCGTGTTCCCCGAACGGCTCGCCGTGGTCGCTGGTGAACATTATCAGCGAGTTTTCCCAGAGGCCGAGCGAGCGGATGTGGTCGAGGAGGACGCCGACCCACTTGTCCACGAACGTCACCTCGCCGGCATAGAGCGCGAGGGTGTGGTTGAGTTCTTCCTCGCTCATGTAGCCCTGGACGGGGCCTGGCACGGGGTCAATGAGTTCCTGGCCGTCGTAGTCAGGGTCGTAGAGGGTGGCGAACTCGGCCGGCGGGTCCCACGGCTCGTGGGGATCGAAGAGGTCAACCCACAGGAAGAGTTTGTCCTTCCTGTGGCGCGTTACGTGGTCGAGCCATCGGATGGCTTCCTTGACCACTCGTGGGGCGAAGTAATCCTCCTCGGAGCGGAAGCCGGCGACGTTGCGGAGGTATTGCTCGAAGCGGGGCCGCCAGAGCGCGTCGCTCTCGTCGCCCCGCAGGCGGTGGCGCGCCGAGAGGTCCACCGCGATGCTGCGGTCGGTCACCCACGGGTCGTACTCCTGGCCTCGGACGAAGACGGTCGTGTCGAAGCCGCGGCCGTAGTTGTATGTGGGCTTGTGCATGTGATAGACGTCGGTGATGAGGGCCGAGGCGAAGCCCTTGTCCCAGAGCACCTCGGCGATCGGATAATCGCCCGGCTCGAGCGGTTGCCAGCCGCGTTGGGTGAACAGATGGCGACCGGTCCACCAGGCGGTCCGACAGGGCAGGGTGGGGAGGTTTTCGGCGTATGCCTGGTCGAAGACCATCGCCTCTGCGGCGAGGGCATCAATGTTTGGCGTGCGCGCCTTTCCCCCGTAGCAGCCCACGTGGTCCGCGCGCAGACTATCGGCCACGATCACGACGATGTTCAACGGCCTGTCTCCGGGATGCTACTTCCTGGGCGGCTCGACCTTGACGCCTCGGATGACGATGTCGTCGTAGTTTCCGGTGTCGTCGAACGAGCCGACGCCCACGCGCCCCCACGTGAAGGTCTTGTCCTTCGCTCGCATTATCGGCCTGGTCATGTCGTCGAAGTAAACCTCGATGAGGCCGTCGGAGGCCCGGCGGACGAGGCGGACGTGGTGCCAGCCGTCGCCCCACACGATCCCCTTCGTGCGGAAAACCTCCTTGTCCTTCTCCTTGCCCGGGAGCGGGATGAGGGAGACTCGCGGCTTGCCATTGACGATGAACACCGAGTGGGCGTGGGGGTCGGCGCGGAGGGCCATGTGGACGTAGTAGAAGTGGGTCGGGTCCTGGTGGCCGAAGAACAGGCACAGGTCGCGGTGGCCATAGTCGCGGGTGGTGGATTGCATCTTGAGGTCGAGGACGAAGTCACCGAGCCAGAGGTCTTTTATCAGGCCGAAGTTTCGCGGGGAGCGGACCTTGGTCTTGTACCTCGATCCCTTGAACATCGAGAGGACCTTGTTGCCGTCCTGGGTGGCTATCTTCCAGGCCGAGGGGTCCATCGGTTCCCATTTATCGAGCGCGCCGTCCTTCTCGAAGTCCTCCTGGAAGACGACGGGGAGTTCCTCGCCCCCCAGGACGACTGTGGCGACTGCCAGGAACAGGCACACCGCGGACAACGCTCTCATGGTCGGCTCCTCCAAAGGGGGTCGTTCTTGGCCCCGGCATTCTCGCGCCGGTCTCCTGAAAGATCAAGCGCCCCTTGAACATCGGCTCTGACCCCGCTTGTAGCCTGTATCCTGACCCCGTTCGCCTGGAGGGGGAGAGCCTGAAGGGCCCGAGGTTATGAGCGGAACCCCGGGTCACCCTCTGGAGGCGTGGGGCGGCCTGGGATTACATTCCAGAGCCTGTCCGGCTGCCGTCGTGGTACCGTTACGCCTAATCAGGCTTTCTTCGCGTACTTGTTCAAGACGACGAGTTCGCTTTCCAGCGTGGCAGGGTCGACCGCCTTCGCGCAGAGCGAGATTCTGTTGTCCTCGTCGAGTTTGCCCCAGAGGGTGTTGGCTATGCAGCCAAGTTCCCCGACGATGGGCACCAGATATGGCTCGCCTTCGAACGGCGGCAGTGGGTCGCCGTCGCCGGAGTAGGTGGTTATGCAGTAACCGGTGCCTGGGGGAATGTCGCGGTAGTGCCAGAAGAAGCGTTGGGGACTGCTGGTGTGGGGGCAACGGCGGACCAGCCCCAGTTTGGCCACGACCTCGCCCACTCGCAGGTCGAAGAGGCCGGCGATCCTCGGGGTGTAGTTGGGCGCGTCGGGCTCGAAGGTGCGGGTGAGGAGCGCCTGCTCGAAGGTGCCGCCGGCCACCAGAGTGTCGCGGATCGTGTCGGTCTGGTCGCCGTTGCTGACTATGAAGGCCCCGCGCAACTCGGCCATCGCCCTGTAGATGATCAGGGATGGGTCCTTGCACAGGTATGGATCGGCGGCCTCGGTCCAGACCGCCTTGCCGTCGGTCTCGAAGACGCGGTTCCGGCTGTTCTGGCTGCGGCCCATGATCCAGTAGACCTGCACGAGGCGCTCGCCGCGCTCGTCCTTTCCGAGGACGAGGCCCCTGCCGGGATAGGGGTTCGAGGCGATGCGTTCGGCGAGGTTTTCCCCTGCGAGTTGTCTGGCGTTCATGAGGACTTCCTTTCTTTCGGTGGCGGTTTGCTTCTCAGCGCGAAGCCGACGAACCCGCAGGCGGTTCCCCACAGAATCGGCAAAACCGCCGCGAGGGCCGCGGCTCCGGGACCGCCTCGTTCCGCGGGCCTGGTTGGTGCGCTCCCCCCAGCCACATGGGCGATGGTGAAGACGAGAGCCAGGAGAGCCATCCCACCGGCCAGGCGCCGGAAGAGGCGCCGCCGCGCGGGGCTCTGGCTGAAGCCGACCTTGCTCGTGACAACCCCCGCCAGGCCCGCGGGCACCAGGATGGCCCCGAGGTGGTCGAGTCGCACGCCGCCGCCCCAGCCATAGAGCGTGGCGCCCACCGCGGCCGAAGCCATCACCACCAGGCGCGAGGTCGCGCGCGACTCGTCCTCACTCCAGCCGAGGATGAAGAGCAACACGGGCACGTAGAAAATCCCGCCGCCAATCCCTACGAGGCCCGACAGGACGCCCGGAATGAAAGCGAGCACTCCGGCCACCGCGACCAGGACGGGGGTGGTTTCCCTTCGCTCACGGGGCTGGCGTCCCGCTCCCACGAAGAACCTCATGGCCACCAAGGCCAGCACGGCGGCCAGCACGAGGTCGAGTATCAGCGACGCCTCTCGCAGGCCGGAGAGGTTGTCGCGGACGACCGTCTTTCCCAGAGTGGTTCCCACCACCGCGCTCGCGACCATCGCCGCACCGACTCCTTTCCGGCCGCGCCCGAGCGGTGTCTCGTCGGTCTTGCGGCTCTCGAGGACGGACTGGACGAGTCCGCCGGTGGCGCCGGCCAGAATCGCGCAGAGCGCCGTCCCGGAGGCGTAGCCCCAGGACATCGCGCGCGGCAGGACGAGCAATGGCACCAGCAGCCAGCCGCCGCCGAACCCGAAAACCCCGGTCAATACCCCCGCCACGAGGCCAACGAATGTTATCCAGGCGATTTCCAAAGCCAGTGATCCACAGAAGCCGTCACGAGCACAAGCTAGAAAGCTTGTGCCACCGGTTTGTAGGGACACGGCACCGCCGCGCCCGCCTGAAGGCGGGGCGTCCCGCCCCTCGTCTGGAAGTCTGGTAGGCGGGCCGTCTCGGCCCGCGTCTTGCACAGGCTGGAAAGCCTGTGCCACCAGGTGGTGTGCTGGAAAGCCTGTGCCACCGGGTGGTGTGCTGGAAAGCGTGTGCCACCGGCCGGGTCAGGAACTGGGCGACGGAGGGTTGTAGGCGGGGCGTCTCTGCCCCGCGTCCCACAGGCTGGAAAGCCTGTGCCACCAGGTGGTGTGCTAGAGAGCCTGAGACTATG
>CAYYCI010000037.1:0-14245 GCA_964470215.1 uncultured Planctomycetota bacterium | reverse complement strand
CGAAAAGGGGGTCGCTGCTGAAGTGCCAGGTCGAGCCGCCGGAGGAGCGGCCCATCACCCCCAAGGCAGCGAGGTTGGTGAACTCGGCCTCGATGTTGTCAATGTCGTGGTCGGCGTTCAGGCCGCCGGTTCGGGCATAGAAGGCGAGCCGGCCTTCGTAGGGGTCGAGGCCAGGGATCTCCACACTGGCGGACACCGGGTCGCCGGGGGTGCCGTGGATGTCGGGGGTTATGACCAGGGTGGCGGCGGCGCCGCTAGTGGTCGGCGCGAGGAGGACCTGAGCGCGGTTGAAGACGCCGTTCTCGAGGTCCATCCGCCCCGTCAGATCGGCCTCGCCGACCTTGGCGCCGTTCCAGTGGAAGGAGACGCTGTCCGCGCTGACGTCGCGGCCGCCATTGTGGTGGATGTCGAAGCCAATGCCGAAGGAATTGGTGAAGTTGGGTTCCTCAACGGCGTGCTCGTTGCCTCCCATGTCGGGTGCTGCACCGCCGGTGCCGTAGTTTGCGGTGTTGAGGAATGCGAAGCCGAGGCCATCGGCTCCGTCGTCCGCACTGCTTATGCGGAAGTCGAACTGCACCCTCAGGCCAGGAAACTCGCCGACGAGGTCGCCGCGGTCGAAGCCCACGGCGCCGCGCTGGTTCGCCACCCCGTCGTTGACCAGCCGCAGGAAATTGCCCGTCGGCCCGCCCGATACCACCTGCGGTCCTGGGGCGGTGCCGTACTGGGTGAGCGTGTAGTCGGTCATGCCCGGGGTGCCGTCGAAGTCCTGTAGGACACCCGCGCTGGCCGGGAGCGCGCAAACGGCCACAACCACCGCGGCCAGCCACACGCTTCCTCTGGTTTCCATCGCGAACTCCTTTCTTCTCAGCTCGCCCTTTCCTCTCCCACGCTGGCATCACGCTTTACCACAAGCAACCGGCGTGCCGGCGCGCTGTCTATATCGCTGAATTCCGCCCTTTTTATAACTCAATGGCAGTTCGGCGCTTACGCGCCGCTCACCAACGCAACACTCGTGGACCTTTGCTGCGTGGAATCGGCCATGTTGCCGAGCGTCAACTCCCGGAAAGACAAAATCCCGCCGATTCGGGCGCAACCGGGCAAAAAATATGGAGTTCTGGCATGTTGATTTCTGGCAACGCCATGTTGCCGGAAATCAACATGATCCTGCCTGCGTGCTGCTCGCGGACGCGAGCGAGCACCGTCGAGGTCTCAGGCCGCAGGGTTCAACAGAGGCGGTACGGTCGGTGGTGGGACCTCAGTCCTCTATGGCTTCCACCCGCACCTTCGCGCCGGTAGGTATCTTCGCCAACTCGTTCGGGTCGCCATCCAGCGTCCCGACGACATTCACCGGGCTGGCGGGCCGCTGGCCGTAGAACAGACACAGGCAATCGCCCGCCGGCCAGAAGGCCACGGTTCCCGGGGGCACATCGGCCTGGGCGTCCTCCTCGTCGGCATGGAACGGCACCTCGAAGTAAACCTCCTTGCCCCACAATCGCGCCGAACTCTCGATCGGCAGGGCCTCGAGGACCTTGGCGGTGGTGGCCGAGTCGTTCAAGGTTGCGGTCATCTCGAAGTTCTCGCTAGTGATCCGTACCTTCGCCATCTCTGCGCGCCTCTTGTCTCCGCAAGAACGAAAGCCGCGCTTGTCACGCTGCTGGAAATTTAGTGTACTTGCGCATGCCAGAGCGATCAAGATTGCCGGGCGAAAGCCGCCAGTGACCCTGAACACAGGGGTTCTCGTTCGAGCGAAAAGTGGGCCGCGGCCGGCGCACAGGTTGCACCGCAAGCAATTGCCAGGCGAGAAGGAAAAGAATGCCCGGGCTGCCGCCACACCCCTCTCCGCGTGCCAGGAAGCCGCAGGCGGCGAGCCGCGCGCCCTGTCGGCAAGGCATTCTTTTCCTTCTCGCCTGCACTAGAGACGCTCGATGCACAAAAGCGTGCCAATGCCTACGCCACGGCCACGGAGGGCGCAGTTGACCGGATCGCTCGCACCTAAGAGCTTTGAAAGGAGTGGCGCGATGATTCTCAGAGTGGCTCTTTGCATTGGGCTTGTGGCAGTGGTGGGAGTGGCGGCCAGCGGCGCCGGCCGATGGCCCGAGAAGGCCGAGGTCATCGCCCAGGGTCTCCGCTTCACCGAAGGGCCGGCCTGGCACACCGACGGCTTCCTGGTCTTCAGCGACATTCCCGCCAACCGAATCTATCGCTGGCAGGAGGACAAGCCACTGGCCGTCTTCCGCGAGCCGAGCAACAACTCCAATGGCCTCGCCTTCGACAAGGAAGGGCGCCTCCTGGCCTGCGAACACGGCGCACGAAGGGTGACCAGGACGGAGAAGAATGGCAAGATCACCATCCTTGCCGAGCGCTTCGGGGGCAAGCGCCTCAACAGCCCCAACGACCTGACCATCGCGCCCGACGGCACCATCTACTTCACAGACCCGCCCTATGGGGTGAAACCGAAGGACCGCGAACTGGACTTCCAGGGGGTCTATCGCATCGCGTCCGACGGCACCCTGAGCCTCGAGGCCAGGGACATGACTCGCCCGAACGGTCTCGCGCTCTCCCCGGACGGCAAGCGCCTCTACGTGGACGACTCGGCTGCCAGGCTCATCAACGTCTTCAAGGTCAACTCCGACGGCTCCCTGGGCAAGGGCCGGCTGCTCATCAACCTCAGCGACCGAACGCGCGTCTTCGACGGCATGAAAGTGGATGTCGAGGGAAACCTCTACGTCACCGGCACCGATGGCGTGTTCGTCATCAGCCCACAGGGCAGGGTCATCACGAAACTCAATTGCCCGGGCCAATGCACCAATTGTTGCTTCGGGGGCAAGGATCGGCGAACGCTCTTCGTCACCGCGAGGCGCCGCGACGACGGCGGCTCGGTCTATCGCCTGCGGGTGCCCATTGCGGGGTACGTGCCCTGGTGAAGCACGGCTGGTCCGGGTTTTCGATTTCGGGTCAGCGGGGTTGCGGCGGCGAGGTCGGGATGGGAAATCGGCCTTCACCAGCCGCTTGGCGTCGCGGAACCTGCTGCCCCGTCGCCAACTGAACCGCCAGAAGCGGCCCCGGGTGAACACGCGGCTTTCGTCATTGCAGAGGTTGGCGGCGTAGCCCACAACCACGCCGCCGACGACCCTGGCGTTTCAGAGACGACCGTCTTCGGCCCGGTGGCGACCGCCGAGTCCTTCATGCAGGCGCGGTCCTCGGCCCGCGCGCCATCCAGGGCCATCGCATTCGGACCGACGTAAGCGGTCGGAGCCACGCGTGCGGGCTCGGCGAGCGGTGCGCATCGAAGACCGAAGGGAGCGTGGAGAGAATCGGGCGTTGCCTCGCCCTCGTGCTCCGGGAGGGAGCGCTGCCCCGGCAGGCTCGGCGGGCGGCTGGTCCAGGGGGGGGACAAAGGGGTGGTGCCTATGGGCGGCTGCCGAGGTCGCCGACGGACTCCTGGCCGAACGTCTCGCCCACCACCGAAGAGACGTGGGAGCTGGCAAGCTCACTTGCGCGATGCCCCGGTTTATGAACCGACATATGAACACTCGGCGCCGGGTATCGCGCTCGTTCATAAGGGTTGTCTTTTCTCATAGAAAGTTCCCCTTCGCTTGCCGCGCTGAAGTAGCTTGCCAGCTTTGACCAAGCGCCGCAAGAGGCGGGTGGCTTGGTGGGGAGCAATCTTGCATAGCTCAGTAATCAGGAACGGCGACTCGGAACAACCCGAGCTGCACTTCGCTGTCACGATTGCGGGCCCGGAACTGCTGCATGAGTTCTTCCATCACTCGCAGCAAGGGCCAGAGGTAGAATTGGTTCACCTCGACCCTATCACCAGAGAGTTTCTGGAAGGCCACCTCGTGGCTCGGCAGGAAGCGTTTGACGGCATCCTCAGTCGCGAACAATAGCAGGCCGAGAACCCGGACCGCGCCCACCCCGTGGTCGGCCTCGATGGCACCGAGGGCTTTCGCGAGCTCGCGGTCGGGGAGTTCCAGAAGCGCCCTGTCGCCAAAGCCGCGGCTCTCCGCGCGCCCCTGTTGCGCGGCGCAGGTATTTCCCGCCGGAGGTCCCTATCGGCACCTGAGACGGCGGAACCTCCGCGACGATGACCGGCTTCCCATCGAGCTCGAGCACCTGAACCCGACAGGTAACCGAGGGGCGAGTGCGATTAGCTATGAGAGCCTGGATGCGCTGCGGGTCCGTTGTGCTCCCATGCCTTGGCCTCGCGCCGGTCACCCGGCCGTCCTTCTCGACACCGATAAGGAGCCAAGCCGGCTCGAGCCCGGGACGATTGCTCGAACAAACGACAGCCTCGACGAGCGATTCGTCATGGAGCTGCTCCCGCTCTTCCCCCTTGAACTCCACGTGAAATTTCTCGCCGCCAGCTATCAATTGCCCCAGTGCGCCCCGCGTCATCAGGCCAGCCTTTCGAGAAGCGTCTCTTCGAGGGCATAGTTCAGGGTCGAGGCTGCCCGTGGGCAAGTCCAATGCCCGCTGCGCAGACCCGGGTCCGATAACAGCCTGCTGAGTGGAGTTGCAACGACAGGCGAGGCTACTGGCTGAGCCCAAGGAGGTTTTGGTAGGTGTCGAGCAGGGTGCGGTGGCCGCTGGTGATGGCGTCGCGGTTGACGCGGACGCGGACGACCATCTCGGGGACGAAGATTTCGGCCAGGCGGGCCTTCTCTTCGCTGACCGCGCCGTGCTGGAGGAGACGGAAGGCGAGGTAAACGTCAATCGCCATGTCGGCCAGTTGTCGGGCGCGGTAGTCGGTGTAGGCGCGGTCTTTGTGTTCCTTCAGGTAGGTTCGGGCCTCGCGGTATGCGCCGAGGGCCTCGATGACCTGTGGGGCGAGGGAGGCGGTGGGGGCCGCGTAGGTTCTGGCGGCGTAGTCGTCGAAGAGGGGCTCGAGGTGGCCTCCGAGCAGGCCGGCGATGATGGCGACGACCTGGAGTTGGCTGGTCCCCTCGTAGATGTTGGTGATGCGGGCGTCGCGCAGGTAGCGCTCGATGGGGTAGTCGCGCATGTAGCCGCTGCCGCCGAGGACCTGGAGGGCGTTGTTGGTGATGGCGATGGCTGCCTCGGTGGCGTAGTATTTGGCCATGGGGGTGAGGGTGGAGGCGTAGGCGGACCACTTGCGGGAGAGGGCCTTGGCGTCGGCTCTCTGGTCGGCGGGGCCTTCGGCGGCGAGGGCCTCGTAGTGCTTCTCGAAGTCCACGGCCACGCCGCAGTCAATGGTCAGGATGCGTGCGAGTTGGAGTTGGAGTTTCATGCGGACGAGGAGGTCGGCGACGGCGGGGATGCGAATGATGGGCTTTCCGAACTGTTCGCGTTCGCGTGCGAAGTCGAGGGCTTCGCGGTAGGCGGCCTCGGCGATTCCCACGCCCTGTGCGGCGATTGCCAGGCGGGCGCCGTTCATGAGGTCCATCGTGTACTTGATGAGGCCGAAGCGGCGCCGACCGACGAGCCAGGCGGGGCAGTTGGTGAACTGGAGTTCGCAGGTTGGTGAGCCGTGGATGCCGAGTTTGTCCTCGATGCGTCGGACGCGCAGGCCGGGGCCTTTCTCGGCGATGAAGAGGCTCAGGCCGCGGCCATCCGTGGTGCCTTCCTCGGAGCGAGCGAGGACGAGGAGGACGTCGCCGCAGCCGTTGGTGATGAAGCGCTTGACCCCGTTGAGCCGCCAGAGGCCGTCGGTTTCGGGGTCCGGGGTTGCCTTCAGGCGGACGCTCTGGAGGTCGGAGCCGGCGTCGGGTTCGGTCAGGGCCATTGCTCCGGTGACCTCGCCGGAGGCGAACCTGGGGAGGTAGCGGTCTTTGAGTTCGTCGGAGGCGAAACGCAGGATGGTCTCGGCGATGTCCTGGAGGCCGAAGAGGGTCATGAGGGCGGCATCGGCGCGCGAGACGATCTCGATTGCGGCAGCGTAGATGGTGTGGGGCATGAAGATTCCGCCGTAGCGGCGCGGGAGGGTGAAGCCCATCAGGTCGGCTTTTGCCAGGCGGTCGAGGGCCTCGCGGGTGCCGGGTGCGTACTCGACGGTGCCGTCGTGATATTGCGCGCCCTGGCGGTCAACGTCCTCGGCGCGCGGGGCGATGAAGTCGGCGGCGAGTTCGCCGACGACGCGGACGGCCTCGTGGTAGCCTTCGACGGCTTCCAGTGGGTCGCGCGGTGCGAATGGGTAGGTCTCGGCTTCGGAGAAGTCGCCCTCGCGCAGGCGAGCGATCTCGGCCAGGGGTGCCTGGTCGAGGTTGAAGCGGATGTCGGGGTTGTCGTCGTAGAAGTTTGCCATGGCTCTCAGCTCTTGCTCTTGTGTGCTTCGATCATCATGGGGATGACCTCGAAGAGGTCGCCGACGATTCCGTAGTGAGCGAAGGAGAAGATGGGGGCCTCGGGGTCGGTGTTGATGGCCACGATGGTGCCGCTTTCGCTCATGCCGGCACGGTGCTGGACCGAGCCGCTGATTCCGGCGGCGATGTAGAGTTTGGGACGGACGGTTGTGCCTGTTTGTCCGACCTGGTGGTCGCGGCTGATGTAGCCAGCGTCCACTGCGGCTCGCGAGGCTCCAACCTCGCCCCCGAGGACTCGAGCGAGTTCGCGGATGAGTTCGAAGCCTTCGGCGGAGCCGACCCCTGCCCCGCCCGAGACGATGACCTTTGCCCCCTTGAGGTTGATGGTTCTTTCGGCCTTGACGCGCTCGATGATCTTGACGGCGTCGGCCTCGGCGTCGAGGCAGACCTCGACCGCGACGACGTCGCCCGTCCTGGTGGGGTCTGGCTCTGGCATGCGCATGACGCCCTCGCGGACGCTAGCCATCTGTGGGCGGTGTTCGGGGGTGACGATGGTGGCGATGATGTTCCCCCCGAAGGCGGGGCGGATTTGGTGGAGGAGGTTCTTGTATTCGGTGCCGCGCACCGGGTCGGTGTGGTCGGCGATGCGGAGGTTGGTGCAGTCGGCGGTCAGGCCGGTTCGCAGTCGGGAGGCGACGCGTGGGGCGAGGTCGCGCCCCGTGGGGCTGGCACCGAAGAGCACCACCTCCGGCTTCACCCGCTCGATGAGGTCGGAGATGACGCGGGCGTAGGGCAGGGTGGTGTAGAGGGCGAGCCTGGGGTCTTCGGCGACGAAAACGATGTCGCAGCCGTGTGTGATGAGTGTCCTGGGCTGGTCTTCGACGGGATGGCCGAGGTAGATGGCGGCGAGGGGCTTGTGCAGTGCGTCGGCGAGTTCGCGCCCCTTGCTGAGCAACTCGAGGCTCACCTCGGCGGTCTTGCCGCCGTCCTGTTCGGCGAAGACGAGCACTCCTGGGCTGGGCTGTGGCATCTGGCCTCTTCCTTCTCGGGCTCGTGCTGGCGGAGGTTTTTTCAGTCGAGCACGTGTTCCGCTGCGAGTTCGTGTATGAGTTTCCCGACCGCTTCGCGCGTTGGTTCGATTCGCTTGTGTTCGGTGGCGGCGAGGACGACGCTTTCGATCTTCTTGACCTTGGTCGGGGAGCCTGCGGCGCCACATCGCCCCGTGTCGGCGTCCACGTCGGCAGGGGTCCAGACCGGGATGAGGAGGCCCTGGCGCTGGAGTTCCTCGATGATCGGCCTGGCGCGTTCCTCGAGGGCTTGGGGGTCGGGCTTTCCCTTTTCGGGGTCGAGTTCGAAGGCGATCTGTTCCCGGACCTCCAGTGGGGTTCTGGCCCTTCGGAATTGGAGCATGCGCTTGACGCTTCGGACACGCGGCTCGTTTGCTTCTGCGATGACGGTCAGGAGGGCCGGGAGCATGGTCTCGGCGATCTCGTAGCCGCCCTCGATGAGGCGTCGGGCCTTCAGCCTGTCCTGGGAGAGCTCGAGGATTTGGCTCACGTAGGTCAGTTGTGGGATGTCGAGGGCGCCGGCCAACTGGGGCCCGACCTGCGCGGTGTCGCCGTCAATGGCCTGGCGCCCGGCGAGGATGAGGTCGAATTGGCCGGTCTTGCGGACGGCGCAGGACAGGGCATATGCGGTAGCGAGGGTGTCTGCCACGGCGAACGCCCTGTCGGAGAGGAGGGCGACGCTGTCGGCGCCGCGCATGAGGGCCTCTCGCATGACCTCCGCGGCGCTCGGCGGCCCCATCGAGACGACGGTCACGGAGCCGCCGTGGTCGTCGCGGATGCTCAGGGCCATCTCGAGGGCGTTGAGGTCTTCGGGGTTGAAGATTGCGGGGAGGGCGGCGCGGTTGACCGTGCCGTCGTCCTTCATGGCCTGAGCGGTGATGTTCTTGGTGTCGGGGACTTGTTTCACGAGGACGATCACGCGGAACGGCATGGGGGGACCTTCCTCAGTCGCGGAACCTACCGATCAGAATCGAGGCGTTGTGGCCGCCGAAGCCGAAGCTGTTGCACATGGCGACCGGGACGTCGGCCTCGCGGGCGGCGTTGGGGACGTAGTCGAGGTCGCATTCGGGGTCGGGGTTTTCGTAGTTGATGGTCGGGGTGATGACGCCGCGGGCGACGGTGAGTGCTGTGACGACCATCTCGGCGCCGCCGGAAGCGCCGAGCAGGTGGCCGATCATGGACTTCGTGGAACTGATCGCGACCTTTCGTGCGTGATCGCCGAAGGTGCGCTTGATGGCGCGGGTCTCCATGGCGTCGTTGAGGGGGGTGGAGGTGCCGTGGGCGTTGATGTAGGCGACATCGGAGGGCTGTAGGCCGGCCTCGCGCAGGGCAAGCGTCATGGCCAGAGCGGCGCCGGTGCCCTCGGGGTCGGGCGCGGTGATGTGGTGGGCGTCGGTGGTGGCGCTGAAGCCGAGGATTTCGGCATAGATGTTCGCGCCGCGCGCGCGGGCGTGTTCGAGTTCCTCGAAGACGAGCATCCCGGCCCCCTCGCCCATCACGAAGCCGTCGCGCTCGCGGTCGAATGGGCGGCTGGCGCGTTGGGGCTCGTCGTTACGTCTCGAGAGCGCCTTGCAGGCGATGAAGCCCGCGAAGCCGAGCGGGGTGATGGTGGCCTCGGTGCCGCCGGTGAGGGCGATGTCGGCCAGGCCGCTGGCGACCTGAAGGTATGCGTCGCCCATGGCGTGGTTGGCGGAGGCGCAGGCGGTCGAGACGGCGGCGCTCGGGCCTTTGAAGCCGAAGCGGATGGCCAGGAGGCCCGCGGCCGAGTTGGCCATCATCTTGGGAATCAGGAATGGGGAGACCCGGCCCGGCCCGCGCTGGATCAGTCTGGTCTTTTGTTCTTCGATTTCCTCGAGGCCGCCGATTCCGGTTCCGACGACGACGGCGCAGCGGCTGGGCTCTTCGCGCTCGAGGTCGAGGCCGGAATCGCGGATCGCCTCGTCGGCTGCGACGATGGCGAACTGGGCGTAGCGGTCAATGCGGCGGGCCTCGCGCGGGGGGATCAGGGACGCGGGGTCGAAGTCGGGAATCCAACTGGCGATGCGAACCTCGAAGTCCGCCATATCGAACTTCGTGACGGTGGAAACGCCGCTGCGTCCCTCGCAGACCGCGGCCCAGAGGTCGTCCTTGTTGCGGCCGACGGAGGTAACGGCGCCGAGACCCGTGATGACAACGCGGCGTTTACTGGACATGGGACACGCTGGCTCCTGGGTGCCTATTTGGCGGAGCCGGCCCACCGAGGGCCGGCCCCGCCTCCCGAGGCATTTCCATGGGCGCAGGGGTTCAGGAAGCGGCGCCCTCCTGTTTTTCGGTGGCCTGCTCGCCGAGGTGTTCCTGGATGTAGCGGATCGCATCGCCGACGGTTTGGATTTTCTCGGCCTCCTCGTCGGGGATTTGCATCCCGAACTTGTCCTCGAACTCCATGACGAGTTCGACCTGGTCGAGGGAATCGGCTCCGAGGTCGTTGACGAACGAGGTTTCGGGGGTGACCTGTTCGGGCTTGGCGCTGAGTTTTTCGCAGATGATGTCCTTGACTTGTGCTTCGATTTCGGCGATGTCTGCCACTTTCTATCCTCCTGGGCAAGGTCTTTCGGGTCGGTTGTTCTTCCTATTTCCGAGGCCAGCCGAGCGGCGGGCCTTGCTCACCTTAGCGGAGAGCCCTGCTCGAAGAGTTCCTGGGGATTTTCTCGTCGGTTGCGGCCACGCCTCCTTTCTTGTCAGATGGCCAACCCACCATCCACCCTGAGACACACTCCCGTGATGTAACTTGCCTCGTCGCTACAGAGGAACCGAACCGCCTGCGCCACGTCCTCGGGTTGTCCGAGGCGCGGGATCGGCACCTGGTCGAGGATGGCCTTTCGGGCCTCCTCGGGGAGTTTGGCCGTCATCTCGGTCTCGATGTAGCCCGGTGCGATGGCGTTGACGCGAATCCCGCGCGAGGCCACCTCGCGCGCGAGCGACTTGGTGAAGCCGATGATCCCGGCCTTCGAGGCGGCGTAGTTGGCCTGCCCGGCGTTGCCCATCAGGCCGATCACCGAGGCGATCGAGACAATGCACCCGGTCTTCTGGCGCAACATCTGGCGAAGCACCGCGTGGGTCGCCACGTAAACCCCGGTCAGATTCGTCCTTATCACCGAGTCCCACTGCTCGCGGCTCATCCGCAGCAGGAGGTTGTCGCGGGTGATTCCGGCGTTGTTGACAAGGATGTGGACCCCACCGAATGCCTCGACGGTCTCGGCCACAACCTTCCCCATGCGCTCGGAGTCGGCGACGTCGCCCTGGAACGCGAGCGCTCTGGCTCCCAGGGCGTTGATTTCCGCGGCCGCCGCCTCGGCGGCCTCTCCATTATAGTCGGGAATGGCCACGCATGCACCCTCGGAGGCGAGCATCCGGGCGATTGCGCGGCCGATACCCGCCCCGGCCCCGGTGACTATGGCGGCCTTGCCCTCGAACCGTTTCACGTCAGCCACCGCCGGCTCCTATCATTCTCGCTCGATGAGCGCCATGGCTTCCTCGAGGCCATCGGGGGAGTTGATGCAGACGGTCGTGACGCTCTTGTCTATCCTGGCCAGAAGACCGGAGAGCACGCGTCCCGGCCCGACCTCGACGAAGCGCCGGATGCCCCTCGAGAGCAGGAAACGCATCGAATCCTCCCAGAGCACGGGACTGGTGAGTTGGCGGACGAGCAGGTCGCGTATCTCGGACGCATCGTGAATGAACTTGGCCGTCACGTTCGAGACCACGGGCGAGCGGGGCTGCATGACGGCCACCTCGTTGAGCGCCTCTCGGAGTTTATCGCTGGCCGGGGCCATCAGGCGCGAGTGGAAGGCGCCGCTGACCTTGAGCGCCACCGCACGCTGAGCGCCGAACGACCTCGCGTTCTTCAACACCCACTCCATCGCCGCCTCGCTCCCCGAGACCACCACCTGTCCCGGGCAGTTGAGGTTAGCGGCGTCGGCGATTCCGTGGCCCCTGGCGGCCTCGACAAGGCCCCCGACGCGCTCGGGCTCGAGGCCCAGCACCGCGACCATTCCGCCGCGGTTCTCGCGACCGGCCTCTTCCATGAATTGGCCGCGCTTGTGCACGAGCACCACGGCGTCCTCGAAGGTCAGGGCACCGGCGAAGACCAGCGCGGTGTACTCGCCCAGGCTAAGCCCCGCGCTCGGCACCGGGTCCAGCCCCCCGCCCCGGCTCCGCCAGGCCTCGAGAGCGGCCACGCTCGCGGTCAGGAGCGCAGGCTGGCACAGCGACGCGCGGTTCAGTTCCTCGGCCGGCCCCTCGAAGCAAAGTTTGGCGACGTCGAAACCGAGCGCCTCGTTTGCCCGCTCGAAGACCCCCCTGGCCTCGGGTAACTCCTCGGCCAGTTCGCGACACATCCCCACGCGCTGCGCTCCCTGGCCGGGAAACAGGATGGCATAGGAGTTTTCCGCCGACAAGTCCCCGCCTCCTGATTCCGTCTCACCAGCGCAGGACGGCGCCCGACCAGGTCAGGCCGCCGCCGAAGGTCACCAGCACGGCGACGTCGCCTCGCTTCAGACGGCCCTCTTCGTCCGCCTCGTGGATACACACCGGCACGGTGGCCGCGCCGGTGTTGCCGTAGCGGTCAATGTTGACGAAGACCTTCTCCATCGGGATGCCCAGCCGCTCGGCGGCCGCTCGCATGATCCTGACGTTCATCTGGTGGGGGATAAGCAGCCCGATGTCGTCGGTCCCCAGAGCGCAGGCCGTCAGGCACTCGTCCACCACCTCGACGATCTTGCGGACCGCCAGTTGGAAGACCTCGCGGCCGCGGAGCTTGATGTAATGGAGCCTCTGGTCAATGGTCTCGTGGGTGGCAGGCTGGCGCGAGCCGCCGGCCGGCAGGGTCATCGAGCCGCCGTTGGCCCCGTCGGCCCCGAGGGTGGTGTAGAGCAATTCTCGCGGCGCGCCCGCCTCGGCAGCCGAGACCACCGTGGCCCCGGCCGCGTCGCCGAAGAGAATGCACGAGGTGCGATCCTCGTAGTCCGTTATCTTCGAGAGAACCTCCGTGGCCACCACGAGCACGTGGTTGGCGTTCCCGCAGACCACCATCGCCTCGGCCACGGCCAGGGCGTAAACGTAGCCCGAACAGGCGGCCAGAAGGTCGAACGCGGCGCACGGCGCCGCGCCCAGCGCCCCCTGAAGGAAACACGCCGTCGAGGGGAAGACCATATCCGGGGTCATCGTGGCCGCGATGATGCAGTCGAGGTCCTTGGGTCCTATGCCCGCCTCGTCGAGGGCCTGGCGCGAAGCCGGCAGGGCCAGGTCGGAAGCGGCCTGGGAGGGGTCGGCGACCCTGCGCTCGCTGATCCCCGTGCGGGTGACGATCCACTCGTCGGATGTCTCGACCATCTTCTCGAGGTCGAAGTTGGTCAGGACTTTCTCAGGAAGGAACGTGCCACAGCCGGTGATGGCCGCGCGGCGGATGTTGGGCATACGAAATCCCCGTTGCTTCACTCAGGTGGTGCAGCGCGCGCGCAGGTCGGCCACGATGTGGTCGTTGACCCGCGAGGCGGCAGCCTCGGCCGCCACCCGGAGCGCCACCGCCACGGCCCGCCCGTCCGAACTGCCGTGGCAGATCATGCAAGTGCCGTTGACCCCCAGGAGCGGCGCGCCGCCGAATTCCGAAGAGTCGAACCGCGCGGCAACGTCCTTCATGGCGTAACGACACAGCATCGCACCGATCCGCCGCCGCAGGGTCCGCCGGATCGCCTCCTTCATCACCGCCATGATGGTGTCGGCCATGCCCTCGCTGACCTTCAGCAACACGTTCCCCACGAATCCCTCGCAAACCACCACATCGGCCACCCCGGTGAAAATGTCACGGCCCTCGGCGTAGCCGATGTAGTTGAGGTGCGAGGACTCGAAGAGCCGATGCGCCGCCTTGACCAACTCGTTGCCCTTGACCGGCTCCTCGCCTATGTTCAGGAGCCCGACGCGCGGCCTGGGAACGCGGAAGACGTGGCGGCAATAGGCCGAGGCCATCACCCCGTAGTCCAACAGGTCCTGCGGCTTGCACTTGACGTTTGCCCCGCAGTCCACCACCAGGCTTCGGCTGCCATTGATCGTTGGCATTGTCACGGCGATCCCAGGACGCCGCACCCCCTCGAGGAGGCCCAGCCGCAGGGTCGCCAGCGCCACCACCGCGCCCGTGTTCCCCGCCGAGACCACCGCGTCCACCTCCCCCGTGGCCAGTAGGGCGATCGCCTTGGCGATTGAGGAGTCGGGCTTGCGGCGGAGTGCCTCCACCGGCGAGTCGTCCATCTCGACGGCCTGTGAGGCGTGGCAGATGGTCACGGTAGGGGGCAGCCCTCCGTAGCGCGCGGCCACCTCGCGCAGGCGCTCCTCCTGGCCAACCAGGACGATCTGGCAGTCGTCGAGTTCCTCGCTGGCTTCCAGCGCGCCCTCGACCTCGACCTCCGGCGCCGAGTCGCCACCGAACGCATCCAGGGCCAGCCGCATCGCCTAACCTTCCTTGGCCGCCACCACCTCCCGGCCAGCGTAGTAGCCGCAATTGTGACACACCCGGTGCGGCAACTTCGGAGTGTGGCAGTTGCGACAGGGCACCAACTGCGGCGCGCGGAGGCCCTGGTGGGAGCGCCGGTTGCCTCCCCGCGCGCGCGACGTCTTCCGTTTCGGGTTCGCCATGCCCCGACTCTCCTCTAGTGAACCAGGCCACCGCCCGAAGCGGCGGCCTTAGCCCCAAGATTCTATTCAAACCACTTTCTACTGTCAACTCGCGGGAAACCTGCAATTGTCCATGTCCAGGCACATCGTATCCACCCGGTGGCGCGATGTCCCCGTCCGAGTTACATGCGGAAGGGGCTTTGCAAGAAGGTGGAGAGGACAGCACGGCTGTGGGAGTCGTGCGCCACTTCCCCACCGGCCCCTGGAGGG
>CAYYCI010000036.1:0-14341 GCA_964470215.1 uncultured Planctomycetota bacterium | reverse complement strand
ACCTCGAGCGCCCGGCCGGCCTCCGCCACTAGTTCCTCGAGCCGGCGGCGAACCGGGCTATCGCGCGAGTAGAGTTTCCCCTTCGCCCTGAGGGCCTCGAGGTCTGTGTCGAGAGCCTGCCGCTCCTGGCGAAACTCGCGCCAGCCCCGCTGAGCGATTGTCTCGACCTCCTCGGCCAGGGTGGCAAAGGTCTCGGCGACGTGGCGGAAGTCACGCGCAAGGAATTGTTGGCGCACCAGGCTCAGACGTTCCCGCGTGACCTCGAGCTCGCGGCTCACGTACCGCTCGGCGGGAGTCCCGACGATTTCGGCCAGGTGCTTTCCAGCGGGCGCGTAGAGTTCGTTCCAGACCTCCTCGGCCGCCTCAGGAAGTTCCGCGGCCGCCCGCGCCGCCAGGCCCAGGTCGCCGGGCGGCAGGGAGGCCTTCTCGCGGATTGCCGCCCGGACGAGGTGCCTGAGCGCCGCCTTCATCCCCTTCATATCGCCGGCCGCGGCTCGTTCGCTTGCCGCTTGCACCGCCAACGCCACCGGCGCTGGCAAGGGCGCCGCCAGCGGCACCTCGGGACGCTTCGGCCGCGTGAGCCAGGCCGCCACGCCAAGCCCCAGACCCAACACCACAAGCACCGTAAGAAGGCCAACTCCCAGGAGCCGAGCGATCCGCGGCCACCGCGAGGTCGCATCGCGGCGAACCCGCGCGAAATGCCACGCCTGTGGGGGGTCCGGCTCGACGACATCCGCCACAACCACCGTGACGTTGTCCCCGCCGCCAGCCTCACACGCTGCCATCACCAACCTGTCGCAACATCTCTCGCAGTCGACCTGAGCGTCGAGGATGCGGGCTATCTCCTGCCCCGCCACAATGCCGTGGAGACCATCGGTGCACAACAGGAAGCGGTCCCCGGGCCTCAAGCGCACCATGCCAACCCGGGGGCTCACCTCGGGCTCCTGGCCCAGCGAGGCGGCCAGGCGGAAGCGCCCCGCCTTTGCATCGCGGGTCAACTGCTGCAAGGCTGCATCACGGAAAAGGTACAGGCGGCTATCCCCGACGCTGACGAAGAGCGCGCGGTCGCCCAGGAACCAGAGGGCCACCAGGGTCGAGCCGACCCCACGGCGGTCGTCGCGGCGCTCCCCCACAGCCAGCACGGCCTGGTTGCACCGCGACACGGCGTCCATGAGAACCAGGTCGCGCCGTTCCGGAGGAGTCCCCGCGGCGCCGCCGATTGCTACCTCGAGGGTTCGGCAGGCGACCGAGCTGGCGACCTCCCCCGCCTCGAGTCCACCAATGCCATCCGCCACCGCATAGAGACCCAGGTCGTGGCGCGCCAGATAGCGGTCCTCGTTATGCGAGGGAAGGATCCCCTTGTCGGTCCTGGCGGCAGCCCGAAGTTTCATCGTCCCGCCCACCCTTCGCAATCATTATAGCCCAGCGTCCGCCCACCCGAAAGCCGCTCCGGAGAAGAGCGTCACGGCAGTCCCGGCGGGTCGCCCAAGAAAAAGAGGCCCACCAGGGCTTGTGCTCCGGCGGGCCTCGCGCTCCGGAACGGAGAGGGCCGCAGACCCTCAGCCGCGCTTGATCTGGATTGTCTTGCAGTTGCGCTGCTCCTCGGGCCGCTTCGGCAGAGTGACGGTCAGGATGCCGTTCCTGAACTCCGCCTCGGCCTTCTCGCCGTCAACCTCGCAGGGCAGGTCAATGAACCGCTGGAAGGCGCCGTAGGTCCGCTCTGCCCTGTAGTAGGCCTCCCCGCGCTCCTCCTGCTCCTGCTTCTTCTCGCCGCGGATGGTCAGCCCCTCGTCGCTCAGCTCGACCTCGACATCCTCCTCCTCGAGGCCGGGCAGTTCGGCGGTCACGACGACCTCCTTGTCCTTCTCCCGCACGTCAACGCGCGGGGCGAAGGTGCCTTCCGCCACTGGCGCGAGGGGCCACCAGTCGCGGTCGCCGAAGAAGTCCTCGAAGAGCCGGTCGAACGCCCGATGGAACGCCTCGAGCGGGCTTTCGTACCGGCGCGGGAGGAGGCTGCGGTTCCGGCTCCTCCACGGAATCAGGTCTCTGACTGCCATCGTGCCTCACCTCCTTTCCCGTTCGCTTTTCCGCTTGGAGTGAAAGCAAAAGGTGTGCCAAAATGCCTGGAAGTGCAACTCTTGTCGCGCGAACGACTTGCGACCGCGGCCACGGTCGCTACGGCGGTCAAGTTGACCACTAGACGCTGCCGGAATGGCAGGCGACGAAGCAAGGCCGACGTGCGCCCCTGCGTATTAAGCCCAGGAACGAATTCGCCTCGCGCGAGGTCCCTGTGCCCCGCGGACGCGAGCCGGGGTTCGTAGTCCCGCCTTCAGGCGGTCGCCCACGCTCCGCGCTCAGCAACCGCGAACGGGCCCGAAGAGGGACGGAGGCCAAAGCGCGCTGAAGGGGCTGCGGCGCCTTACCCGCTCGCCGCACGTGACCGGTCCAGAAGCCGCTGGGCGTATCGGCGGACGAGCGCGCGCTCGTCGGCCACATGGCGCTCGGCGAGTTCGGGCCGGGGCTGCCCACAACGAGCCAGTGCCTCGGCGGCCGCCAGTTCTATCTGCCAACGCGCGTCCTCGCGGACCGGGCCAATCCCCGACACGCTCACCTGAAGTTCCCTGACCGCCGGCAGGTCATCGCGTTCGAGCATTCGGTTGATGGCAGGGACAGCCGCCGGGTCGCCGACCCGACTCAATGCCCGCAATGCGGCCACGAGGGCGTCGAGGTCGGCCTCGGGGTCTTCGAGAACCCGGCACAACAGCGGGACGGCTTCTCGGTCGCGTATTCGACCGAGGAGGCACATGGCCGATTTCCACAGCGGCACCGTCTTCCGGCCTTCGGGCACGTCCGAGCGCCTCTGGGCAAGGGCGGCCCGGAGTTCCGGCGCGGCCTCCTGGCGACCGGCCATCGCGAGCGCGACCGACGCCCAGAACCGCGTTGCCGGCTTGTCGGCCTTGACGGCCTCGAGGAGCATCGGCACCGCCTCGTTCCCCGCGCGGATGAGTTCCCAGGTGGCTTCCTGTGTTTTCTCGGTGCCGAGTTGCGCGAGCCGCTCGGCGAGCGGCAGGGCCGGCGGCTGGGCGGGGAGCCAACTGTCGTCGTGGACCTCGGCCGTGCCCGGCTCCGGCAACCTGGCCCGCTCGCGGGGGCCGAGGGCGCCGCTCGCGAGGAGAACCTTCTGGATTTCCTCGACCGGGACCTGACGCGGGGTGATGCCCCTCCGGGCGGCAAGGGCTGCGGCCACCCCTGCCGCCTCGCCGATCCGCTGAAGGTCGCGCTGCATGCGGAGTTGGTTGTGGGCGTCGTGGGTCATCGAGAGCGCCCGACATGCCATGACGAGCCCCTCGACCCCGCGCGGCAGGAGCGCCCGATAGGGGACCTCGCAACCTATCTGGCGATTCCAGTTTCCGAGGAGCCACACCCAGACCATCGCCTCGTCGCTCTCGTTCTCGTAGTCGAAGCCGTGGTTGTCGAAGTGGGAGTAGGCGTAGGCGACGACATCCGGGAACTGGCGCCCGGCGATCTCGTCGGCGAGGGTGAGCACATGGTCGCCCAGGATCAGGCGGCTGTTCCGTATGCCGAGGATCGGTGCTATGTAGAGAAAGCGGTTCCGAGGAGTGAATTGGTCGCGCCAATAGTGGCGGAGCGCTCGCCGTCGGGCGCGCGTCAGGTCAATCGGGTCGGTAGGGTCGCAGTAGCCGGCGTCGAAGTTGGTTATCAGGAGTTTGCCATCGCCGCCGAGGCGGCCGGCGGGAAGGGAGTATGCGTGGGGGAGGCCGTCGGCCTCGCGGCCGAAGATGAAACTGGCGCCCGCCATCGCCGCGACGTCCCCGTCGCCGGTGCCGTCAGCGAACGCCTTCGCGCGATAGAGCGCGTTGCCCTCCGGCCCGGCCGCCACGACTGCGGTCACCCTGCGAGCGGTCCCCTGTCCTTCACGGGCGGGGAGGGTCGTCGGCACGCTTTCAGTCTGGACACCGGTGGCGGTTGTTCCGTAGCGAATCTCGACCCCCGCTTCGGCGGCCAACTGTTCGAGGACGACTTTCTTCGCCTCGGGGTGGAAGCCAACGACTTTCTGAGGCGGCCCGAAGAGCGGGGTGATCCGGGCCAGGCGCGCGTCGGCCTCGTCCTGGATGCCACCTTTCACCCCGTGGTAGTAGGAATGGATACCGCCGCCGGTGCCGACGCCGCCGAGACAGGTCGAGGCCTCGAGGAGGATGGTCCTGGCTCCCTGTCGCGCGGCGGCGATGGCAGCGAACGCGCCGCCCGTGCCACCGCCACAGACGACCACGTCGGCCTCGTGTTCCGGCGGCGCCACGCGGGAGTAGGGGAGGGGAGTGGAGGACGGCGGCGCAGGAAGGGAGGGCACGCAGGCCGCCGCGGCCTTTCCCACCCGTTCGCCGATCGCCGCTCGTTCCGCCAGAGCGGATTCCCCCTCGCGGCCACTCGACCAGGGGCCGGCCCCGAAGAGGTTGGCCAACTCCGGGTGGCGGTGATCGGCGATGGCGACCCTCGCCCTGGCGAGCGGGAATGGCTCGACGCCGACGGCTGTCACGAGGGCTGAGGCGAGTTCCGGCCTCGCCTCGCGCACGGCGCGCAGGACCTCGGGCAGCGCCAGACGCGCCAGCGACACGTCCGGTCGCTCGACCTCGAACTCGAGCAAGACCTCGCCCGGCCACATGCTGGGCAGGAGGCGGGCGGGTCGGCCGCCGTGCTCCCCGAGCGGGACAGGTGCGCGAAGTGGCTCGCCGCCGACATTATTGAGCACGACGACCAGGCGGGCCGGGCCGGCCGGGTCGGCGACCTCGGAGCCTGCGAGCCGCCAGAGGAGGGCGTTCTCGGTGGCGTCGAGAAAGGCTCGTGCCCTGACCGCGACCTCGCCCGACTTCGTGCCCAGCAACACTCCGACCACTCGACCATCCTCGAGCGCCAGCGCGACCGGCTGGGCATAGAGCAGGACGTCGAGGCCGAGAACCTCGGCCTCGCGGTCGAGCAGGAGTTCGGTGGCCGGGGGATCGATCAGGCCGTCGCGAGCGGCGCCGAGCGCGCCCAGGCCAGAGAGCAGCCAGTGGGAGGCGGGGGTCTCGTCGAGACGCCTCTGGAAGGCCCAGGTGATTTCCCATCCGAGCGCGGGCCTTCTTTCGATGAGGGCCACCTTCGCTCCCAGGCAGCCGAAGACCCTCGCAGCCGCGAACCCGCAAAGGCCGCCGCCGACCACTGCCACGTCGTAAACCGTCTCCGGGTCGAACATCGCTCACTCCTGGCGGGTCGAGAGACTCCGGACGCGGGGGATTATATGCTGGGCGCTTTGGCCGGGCAAGAAGTGTTCCGGACGTGGCGACGCCCAGTGTGGCTTAGAGGAATGGCTCACCACAAAGGCACTGAGGACACAGAGAGGGCGCGGAGAGGGAATCCGGTTTCGGCTTTTGGGTTCCAGGTCCTGGGGGTCAGGCTCCGCCATTGCGAGTGACCGCTCTGGATGTGGGCCCACACTGGCTGGCGCGGACGCCCGGCCGCGGCGAAGGGCTGTCGGCCGGGCTGGCCCGTTCACAACAGTTCGACGCGAGTGCTGCGCAGGGGCCCGAGGGCGACGCGGGGCGGGACGCCCCGCCTACAGGGCGGCCAGGGCGCGCTCAGCGGATTGTCGGACGTATGCCTCCGACGGGTCGGTGCGGGTCTTTTTCAGGTGCTCGTAGATGGTGCGGGCCTTGTCCTTCTTGTCTGCCTTGGCGAGGTTCTCGGCCAGGAGCAGGCAGGCTTCGGTCTCGCGGATGCGCTCCCAGCCCTGCTTGGAGTCGGCCAGTGCGAGGATCGGCCCGGCTGCGGCCTCGTCGCCAATGCGGGCCAGCCCCCACGCGGCGGAGGCTCGGACCTCGGGGTCGTCATCGCCGAGGCAGTCGCGAAGGGCGGGGGCGGCCTTCTGTTCGGCGAGAGCGCCGAGGCTGTTGACCACGTGGAGACGGCTCTTCCCCCTGACCGCTGGGAGCGCGGCGAGTAGTTGGTCGGTGGCGCCCTCCTCGATGGCCTCGAGGGCGCGGCAGGCGTAATCGCACAGGTCGGGGTCGAGAAGCGCCCTGCCGAGCACCTCGACGACCTTGGGGCCGCCGGCGACCTGGAGTTGCTCGATGAGGTATTTGGCCACGCCCTTTGGCTTCTTGAAGACCTGGGAAGCGACGGTCTTTGCGAACTCGGCGCGGGCCTTCTCGTCCTCGAGTTTACAGACGTGGACGGCGAGGACGTGGAGGGCGTAGTGGGGCTTGACGTCGTCGCCCTTTCCGGGTTCGACGAGCATGTCGATCAGGCCGAGGATGTTCTGGGCGCCGCCCTTGTGGATTTCGGCGATTACGCTCTCGACCTTCTCCTTGTTGATGTTGCTGAGCATTCCGCGCTGGTCGGGGTCGGGTAGTTGGCCGACGAGGGCTTTGAGTTGGTCGCTGGCGGGCATCTGCTGCCTCCTTTCGTGGTTCGGGCACGACGGTGCCGCGTCGCTACAGGTGCCAGGGTGCTCGCATCGGCTGGTTGACGAGGCGGTTTGCCTCCTCGGCGCCGATTATTTCTTCCTTGACGGGGTCGTAGCGGATTTTGCGTCCCGTGCGGATCGCGATGTTTGCCAGGTGGAGGAGGGTGGCGGAGCGGTGCGAAGACTCGGCCCCGCCGAGGACGTTGGGCGGGACCAGCGCGAAGGCCGTGGCGGCAGCCGTCGCGCCCTTGAGAAACCTGCGGCAGGTCATCGCGACCATCGCTTTCTCCAAGACGAGCGCCCTCCTGTGGCGCTGCGAGATCATTGCGCCGGCGCCCCCGGGAAGTCAAGCGCCGCTACTTCGGCTTTCCGGTCGGGTCAACGGGCTTGCGGAGCGTGACCTTGCGCGGGGCGATGGCCCGGACGAGGTCGGGAAGGTCGTAGCGGGTGAGCGCCCCCGGCACGACCTGCTCGAGTTGGTTCCGACAGAGCCGCGTCCTGACCACCTCCATCCACGACTCGATGCTCCCCTCGATGGTCACCTCGACGATTCGGGTGTCGAGCGCGGCGAGGTGGAGAGCGACCGGCCCGCCGCGCTCGATGCCGACGACCCGGAGCGTGGCCGCGTCCACCTCCGGCCGCGCGGCGAGGACCTCGAGGGCCTCGCGGGCGTCCTCGAGCCTCTGGCCGAGAAGACAGCGGCCCAGGTGGAGGGCGAGGTATGCGATCGAGTATTCGGGATGCCAGTAGCGGCTGGGCTTGCGGACCGCGGTCTCGCCGCAGCCGCGAACGTCTATGGTCAGGACGACGTTGCCGTCGGCGGCGAGTTTCTCGACCCGGCCGCCGGGGCGGGCCTCGCGGCTCTTGCCACGGCCGTCAACGTAGAGGATGCCGGGCAGTTTGGCCTTTCGGTTCCTGGGGACGAAGAGCAGGGCCGGGACTGGGACCTCGCCTTTGCGCTGGATGACGAGTTTCTCGATGCGGCAGTCGGGCCGTGCGATTGTGGCGATGGTCTTGACCTCGGCCTTCAGTCGTCTGGGTCGGATGCCTGCCAGGCGCTTGATTTCGGCGAGACACTTTTGCTTTGGGTTCTCGCGCCAGAATGCCTCGCGCTGGGCGGCTAGCCTCTCGGCACGGGCGATTGTGAAGTCCCAGATGCTCGCGCCCTTCAGGTCCGGGAGAACCTGGCCGGTCCGCGTGCACCAGAGGTCCTTGTCCTTCTCGACCTTGATCTGGCCCTCGGTGGGCTGGTCGTCAATGCCCATGAGCCATCGCCGCATCCATCGCAGGGCGGCCTCGCGCTGGGCGGTGCCGTAGCCGTGGCCGCCGGGGACCTCGAGGATGTCAATGCGCTCGCCGTGGTGGAGGATGGAGGCCAGTCGCTTGGCCTCGCGGACGCTCTCCCAGGTGCCGCGGATGTCGAAGAAGTCGTCGGTTGCGGCCAGGACGAGGGTCGGGGCGGGCAAGCGCATTGAGAGGTAGTCGGCATGTTCGATCCCGAGGGCCACCTGGCCCGGGATGTTTTGCTCGCCGTCCTGGGGGCCGATCGTGGCGAAGAGCCGCTCGAGGCTCGTGATGTAGCACGAGGGGGCGGCGGCGAAGATGCGCTCGTCGGTCACCCGCAGGTAGGAGGTCATGGTTCCGCCGCCGGAGTTGCCCGTGCAGCCGATGCGCTTGGGGTCAACCTCCGGCCTGGAGCACAGGTAGTCGAGGGAGCGGATGCCGTCCCAGATTCGATAGTTGGCGGCGCAGAGCCCCACGAGCCGCGCGCCGATGTCCACGAGGGTGTGTTCGCGCGTTCCCCAGGCCAAGGGGTTGCCCTTCTGGTCGAGGGTCTGGATGCGCTCGCCCTGGCCGAACGGGTCGTAGCAGAGGGCGACGAAGCCGTGTTTCGCCAGGAGGATGGAGACCGACTGGTACGAGGCGTACGCCTTGCCGTTGCGGCTGTGGCCGCAGGGGACGAGCACTCCCGGGAACGGCCCCTTGCCCCTGGTGGGCAGGTAGAGGTTGGCGGTCACGTGGTGGTTCGGGCGGCTCTCGTAGATGACCTTCTCGACCCGGTAGTCGCCTCGGTCGAGGGTTCCGACGACCCGGGGCTTCAGTGGGGTCTTCTCGGGGAAGGGGCCGAGGGCCTCGAGCCACGCCTGGCGGATGCGCTTCTGGCGCGCTCGGACTTGTTCAGGTGTCTTGAGGGCGTTTATCTCCTTGCGCCGGGCCTCGAAGTGTTTCCGGCACTCGGCGAGGAGATATTGACGCAGGAGGTCGCCGCCGCTCTTCGGCGGGAGGCAGTCGAGGGACTCGGCGGCCTTGCCGCGCGTGGCCGCAACGACCAGACACACCCCCAGGCCCCAGGCAACACAGTGCGCATCCATCGTCCACCCCCTTGGCTATTGGTCTCGCGGCGGCAACCTATCATCCCAGCGCCGAACTTTCAAGGAGCCAACTCATTCCCAGCGCCAGGCCAGATTGGCGTTTGGGGCGGCGTGGGCTCTGGCACGCTTTTTGCACCGTGGGTTTCTAATGCAGGCGAGAAGGAAAAGAATGTGGCGTCGAGAGAACGTAGGGCGCCGGGTCTGCGACACCATGACGCGACGACTGGGGTCCGCAGCCGAACAAGGCATTCTTTTCCTTCCCGCCTGGCAACAGATCGCGGTGCAAAAAGCGTGCCAGAGCCCACGCCGCCCGAGCCTCCTGGAGCGCTGACCTCGGGTCTCCGACCGTCTAACTCCCATGCCTTCCAGGAGAGCAGGAGCGGGCCCGAACCTGCGATCGAGAACTACAACATCTCGATCCCCTCGGGAACCCCGACTGTGGTCTTACCCGAGCGGCTGGCCACGGCGATCGGCCCCCGGGGGGTCGGGTAGGTCACCTGGTAGTCGAAGGGGACGGCTCGTGGGGCGAGGCGAACCTTCCGACAGCCCGGCTCGAGGATTTCCAGTCCGATGAGGTTGCGGATGAGGAACTCGGCGGGATGGGCCGACCAGGCGTGGGAGAGCGAGCGCAGGAAGCCCCGGTACTCTCCCCAGCGCCAACTGCCGTTGACTCCCCACTCCTCGAAGGTCGAGGTGGCTCCGCGGTCGAGCATGCGCTTGCCCCAGCGGTCCTCGATGACCCTCAGGGCCAGGTCGAAACGGCCCGCTCGGTCCAGCGCCTGAAGGACGACCGAGGTGAAAAACGGCTGGGCCTCGATGAATTCGACCGACTGGTCCTCGTAGAGGGCCTTGATGATCCTGGCGGCCAGGTCGTCGTCGCAAAGGCCGAAGGCGATAGCGGCGGCGTTGGCGTGTTCGCTGGTCTTCGGCGAGGGCTCGCCCTCGATGTTCGCGTCGGCCAGGCAGCCGCGCGCCTCGTCGTAGAATGCAGGGATGAACGCCCCGGCCAGTCGCTCCCGCACGCCCGAGAGGGTGGTGGCGGTGTGGGAGTCGCCCTTCGCCCGGGCCATCTCGACGACGAGCCGCAGCGCCTCGTAGAAGATGGCGTTGAACGCCGCGCTCTCGCCCCGCTTCTCGACATCCGCCCAGTCAATGAACACCCAATACGGCACGTCGGCCAGGAGGCCCCGTTCGTCCAGATACGGCAGGAAGGCCTGGGCGACCCTGAGGACGTGGGGGTAGTAGTCGTGGAGCCACCGCTGGTCGCCAGTGTAGAGGTAGTGCCGCCACAGGGCGATTATCCACCACAGGGAGTAGTCGGGGATGGTGTTGCGCCAGCCGAAGGTGGGCAGGTTGGTGATGTTGGCCAGAAGGCCGGTGGGCATCTGGTTGGCGGCCGACTGGCGGAGGAACTTCCCGGGGAGGGTCGCGTCGCCGAAGCAGGCGTAGATGCCACCGAGCGTCACCGCCGAAACATCGCCCACCCACTGAGCCTGCTCACGCCACGGAGTGTCCATTATCCATTCCTGGCAACACAGGCGAATGGTGTGGCGGCACATCTCGAAGATGGCGTTCAGCCGCTCGTTGTCCGAGGCGAACTTTCCTTGCTCCTCGAACGGGTAGTTGGTCGCGATGGCCCGCACGGAGTGGACGACGAGCGGTTGGGGAGACTGCCAGAGCCTGAGTTTGACGAATCGGAAGGCCTTCCAGGCGAAGGGCTGCCACCGCTGGCGGCCGGCCTGGCAGACGTAGCGGTCGGCGAATTGACACTCGATGGCGTTGTTGAAGTGGCCGTCAATGAGGCGTTCGGCGTAGCCGATGTCCAGGATCGCCCCTTCGGGGGCCTCTAGATCGATTTCGATTCGCCCGGTGATGACCTTGCCGAAGTCGAGGACGACGCACGGGTCGTAAACACCGTCGAAGACCTGGTCGAGGTGACTCGTGCTGCACTGTAGGACTGTCGTGCCCTCGCGGCGGCAGAGGTTCTCGGGGTTTTCGAGCCGCGCCAGGGTGAGCGGCCGCCCGGCGGCCGACAGGGCTATCGAGAGGTCGTTGCTGCGCGGGCGGTTGGCTATCTCGAGGCACTCCTCGACCCCGGCCACGCGAGTCGGGAGGACAGACTCGTGGCGGAGGTGAGGGATGTCGCGCGGGACGAGGCGGGTCCAGGGCACGCGGCCGCGCTCGAGCGCCGTGCCGAGCACGGCGGCGTGGGGCCAGCGCGAGTCGTCGAAGTCCGGCTCGGCCCAGCCCTGCGGCATCGCCCGCGCGTCGAAGTGTTCCTGATACGGGGCGGCCTGGTTCGACCTGACGCAGTAGGCGTCCTGGCGCCAGGCGGTCGCCCGCAGGGCGCGCCACTCTGCGTCCGTCCCGACGACCAGTTGGCCATCCCGGCCGGTCGCTTCGACGAGCAGGCCACCGCGGGTGTCGCGCGCGTTCCCGACGAAGTAGACAAGGACAGCGATGCAATTGCGCCCGGGACGCAGCAAGCCCTCGAGGCGGTAGTCGTCGTAGTAGTGGAACCAGGGCTGGGAGAGCGGCGCCCCGCGCCCGACGAAACGCCCGTTGACGAACAGTTGGTAATAGGTCTCGGCGGCGATGTGGAGCGTCAGGTCCGCGCTCTGGCCGAGGGTGAAACATCGGCGGAAGAGCGCAAAGGTGTTCGGCTCGGCGGGCCTCAGGTCGAGCCAGACCCACGGCGCGGTCCACTTCCGGGGCGCGGCGAGTTCGCTAGCCTCCATCGCTTTTCCTTTCAATCGAAGCGCTCAGGCCAGGTATTGTTCCGGCACGTGGGGCAGGTCACTCGGCGGCGGGCCGGCCAGGTCAGCAACCGCCTTCTGTGTCTCCTCGGGCAGCGAGAGAAAATAATCGAGGAAGAACCAGTAGCCGCGAACGTGATGGGTGGACTGGTCGGCGCTCATCGTGTAGTCGTACGGCGGGTCCCACGACCAGAAACCCCAGTGGAGACTCTCGTCCTGGAAGACCGGTCCTTCCTGTCCCGGCAGACACTGCTGGGTGAGCGAGTAGCGGAGCGCGCGGACGGTGCTGGCGAGGTACTTGAGTTGGCCGGTGGCCTGGTGGAGGAGGAGCATCGCGATTGCGATGTTGGGGATGTCGCCGGGCCCGATGTAGTCGCCCACGCTGACGCCCCAGCGGTCCACGGTCAGGGGCCAGGCGCCGTTAGGCAGTTGATTCTCGAGGTGCCAGTCCGCGAATCGCACCGCGGCGCCCAGGAAGCGGTTCAGTTCGGTCCGCCAGGCCATGCGGACCAGGCCGCGCAGTTCGTCCGCCGCGATGTCGCTGTTGTAGTAGTCGTCGTTTATCAGGTAGAAGCCGCCGTCGGCGGCCTGGAGACTCAGGCCGTAGTCGGCCCAGAGCATCGCCCGGTCGAGCCAGCGCTCGTCGTCGGTGAACTCGTGGAGCGCGATCATCGCGCCGAGCACCCGCCCGAACGATTGCCACCCCTTCGCTATCCACTGCTCGGTGGCATGGTCGTATTTCGGCGCGAAGCCGTGGTTCTGGGCCTGGAGGAGAAACTTGCTCCCGCGAACCGCCCGCTCGAGCAACTCGTCCTCGCCCACCCGCTCGTAGAGCGCAAGAGTCTGCACCACGTAGTCGGCCGTGTACTTCGTCCACAGTTGAGTCGGCTTGATGTTGTCGCGAACCCCACCCATGACGAGACTCATCGGGTGAGTCTCCACGATGTTGCTCTCGACCCAGTCACAGGCGCGCCGCGCTGTGAAGAGCAACTGCTCGTCCTCGTAGCGGTCGAACGCCGCGATCAACTGGAACGGCGCGATGAGGTTCACCGTCTGTGGCTCGGCGAAACGCTTCTCCCGAGGGTCGTAATAGCCCCAGAAGCACCCGGCGTCCTGGTCGAACTGCCGCATCAGCAAGTGGTAAGCGTTGTTCCGCGCGCGGACCTCCAGTTCCGCCTTCGGAAGGCCAAGAGCGTCCAGATAGGCCGAGTCCTTGGCGTTCGAGCGCTCGAGGCCCCACGACTGGGGCGAGACCGTCATGTGGATTCGCGGCATCCCTAGTCCTCCATCACTCGCCGGTCGGATTGCCCCAATGATGCCCGCCACATCCCCCACTGTCAAGCCCTCGCCCCCGCATTGTCAAGCCACAGCGATTCTCTCATTCCCACGCGGAACCGCACCGCGCCCGGTGGCCCAGGCTGTGGCCTCCCCCGAGCGGGGGACGGGAGGGGGGATGACAGAATCCCTGTGGCTCAGGGGTGACATTTTCGCTGTGGCATGACAGGCCAAAACCCACGCCGACCCGGGCTTGGCGCGGCCGCCCGGGACGGCGTCGTCACGCGCGCCCGGCTAATCGTTGGCAAAGAATCCTGGCGAGGCCCCTTGGTCTCGAGCAGTCGTCTTCGCTTGCATCGCAGGCCACGCCGCCTATATTGAGGAAACGACGGCGGCGCGATGAGACTCCGTGCTTCGCTTTGGGAAGACCACGATGACCAGAACTCCGCTGATTGATGCCGTTGCCTTCGCTCTGGCAGCGCTGGCGCTCTGGCCCGGCCTGGCAAAGGGCGCCTCACCCGACCGAGCCGCCATGCGAGCCAGAATGCTCAAAAGGCTCGACACCGACGGCGACGGCAAAATAAGCCCAGAGGAACTAGCCAAGGCCCGGGCCGCGGCCGCCCAGCGCCAACGCGCCCTCACCAAGCCGGCGAACCATCGCCTGGAGGTCATCACCTTCCCCAAAGAGGTCCAGGACGCCGACGCCAACATGGACAGCCAGGCCCTCCTCTATCACCCTGTCGAGAAACCGGAAGGCAAAATCCCGCTGATCGTCTTTCTCCACGGCGCGGGAGGAACCAAGCAGAAAGACCTCTCCAGGCTACAGTGGAGCCGAGATGTTCGGTGGCTCATGACCCCCGCCAACAGAAAGTACGCCGCCAAGATCCTCGTCCCCCATTCGCGCAGCCACTGGAACCCCGTCGCCCTGGACAGGGCGCTCGACTACGTGTTGAAAACAAACGACGACATTGACGCGGATCGCATCTACTGCATCGGCTTCAGCATGGGCGGCCTGGGGGTGTGGAACTGGGCGAAGCACTCGGCCAAGCGCCTCGCCGCGATCATCCCCGTCGCCTTCATCCCCGATCAACGCGACCTCGAGAAGGTGCTCGACCTGCCGATCTGGGCAATGGCAGGGACAGCCGACCGCCGCCGAGCCCGGGCGGTCGCCGCGATGGAGAAGGCCCTCAAGGCCCTCGGCTCCACCGCCGTCCGAACCACCATCTTCGAGGGGGCGAACCACTACGCCACGGGGGCCAAAGCCTGGGCGCAAGAGGGCCTCCTGGACTGGCTCTTCGCCCAGCGACGCAAGAAGTGACCCCCACCACCCGCTCCTGTCAGCCGACTGCGCACGCCGGACTCACCCCCCGGCCTATCTTCCATGCCGCCGTGCTCTCACGAGGGATCAGGGGACGAGGTCCTCCAGGCGGTGGTTGCCGTGGTTGGCAGGTCGGGAGGGGCGCCGCGGACCGGCGCGG
>CAYYCI010000035.1:0-14372 GCA_964470215.1 uncultured Planctomycetota bacterium | reverse complement strand
GGACCATCTCGTCCCGGGCCTCGACCAGGCGCTCGAGTCCGACGTTCGACCAGTGGTTCTTCGCCCCGGGGAAGCCCCAGTAAACCGGCAGGACGATGTCAATGCCGGCCTCGACCATGTCGGCGAGTTGTCGGCGATGCCAGGCCGCTCGGCGATAGGAGAAGCCCTCGAGGGTCGGAGGGTGATCGGTCAGTGCGTCGGAGCCATCGGGGTTGCGGATGTGCAGGCCGCGTTCGGCGTCGTACCAGTAGAAATACGAGGTGGCCACGAGCGGCTGCCCCGACTTGAAGGTCGGACCCCTCGACTCGTGGGTGAGGAATCGGCCGGGTGGGGGCGGAGGGGTCCAGTCGGCGGGCAATTCGGCCGCCACGCATCCGAGCGCGACCACTAGCGCGAGCGTCATGAGCCATATCGCCGTGCCCGGGCTTCCTTTGTTCATCGCGCCGTCCGCTTGGACTTCAGCATGCGCTCGAGAGCGGCGATTGCCTGGCGCAGGAAGACACACTCGGTGTTCGAGTGCGCCCACAGTCGGTTTGCCTCGGCGCTCTGGAGGTGGACAGATTCCCTTCGGATGCGCTCCTGTTCGGCGAGTCGGCGTTCGAGTTCTTCGATCCGCTTGCGGAGATCGTCGGGCCGGAGTTTGCGAGCCTCGGCCACGAAGGCCTCGAGGCGACGCTGGATGGGCAACTCCCCGGCGAACTTCCCCTGGACCTCTCGAACTTGCCGCCAGTCCTCGGCCTTGACCTCGCGAAGGTAGGTCATCAGCATCTCGTGGAGTTCGCGGGCCTTGCGAGGATTGGCGCCAGCCAGATTCTTCTTCTCGCCGAGGTCCTCTGCGAGATTGAAGAGCAGCGTCTCGCCGGTCATCCACATCTTCAGGAGTTTCCAGTCGCCTTGGCGAATCGCCGAGACCGGCTTCCCGCCGAACGGACTCCAGAACGGGTAGTGAAAGAGGAGGAAGTCGTGTGGTCTTTCGACGGTCCCTGTCCCCCTGTTCTCGAAGAGCGGCCTGAGGCTCGCGCCGTCAATACCCGGGGGGAGGCGTCCGCCGCCGGCGAGGTCGGCGAAGGTGGGGAAGAAATCCCAGCCAGCGACCGGCACGTCGCAATATGTCCCGGGCTGGATTCCTGGCCCGCGGGCAACCATCGGGACTCGTATCCCGCCTTCCCAACACTCGCCCTTCGCTCCTCTCAGCGGCTCGTTCCCACGGAAGGCGCCGCCGTTGTCCGAGGTGAAGATGATGTAGGTGTCGTCGGCGATTCCGAGGGCATCGAGGCAATCGAGGATGGCGCCCAGGCTCGAGTCTGTGTTTTCGATCATCGCGGCGTACTCGAGAATCCAATGGTTGAGCGGCGAGGGCGGGTTCTGATAGTCGGCGTCGTGGCATTTCTTGCCGCGAGGCAACTTGCGGTACTTCTCGATGGTTTCGCGGAGCGCGGCGTGTTGGACGTGGACCGCGTAGTGGGAGACCTGGAGGTAGAACGGCCTGCCTTTGGCGGCCTGTTCCCTGATGAATGCGACGGCTCGGCGTGTGATGCTGAAGATTCGCTTGGGGTCGTCGTCGGGCAGCGCGCGGCGGTCGCGCAGCGAGCGCCAGTCGCCGTGGAAGTTGTTGGTCTTCCCATCGCTGTGGTCGTAGCCAAAGTGGGCGGGCTCGGGCGACTGGCTCAAGCCCCACTTGCCGAAATGCGCCGTCGCGTAGGCAGGGTCGATCTCCTTGAGCATCTGAGCGATTGACTTCTCGTCCTTGCAGTTGGCCGCGCCTCGGACGTGGCAGGTGTTGTGGAGGCGAGCGGGTGTCTTGCCGAACTGGATGCTGTGGCGGGTGGGCGAACAGACCGGCGCGGGGGCGTAGGCGCTGGAGAAGACAATCCCCTGCCGGGCCAGGCGTTCGAGCGCCGGGGTGCGGTAGAAGTCGCTGCGCGACTCTGGCCGCCCGCGCACCATCGCCACCGAGGTGTCGGTCCAGCCCAGGTCGTCAACGAGGAATAGGATGAAATTCGGCCTCCTTGGACTTCGCGGGGCAGCGGTCGCCAGCGCGGCGCCGGCCACTAGTCCGAGGAACTCGCGTCGGGTCGCCATCGCTCAGTCCTTCTTCCCAGGTGGTGGAGCGGGCAACGGGATGGGCTTCGGGCGGCCGCGCTGCTCGGGGAATGGGACGACGTGGGCGTCCTCGGCCCATCGAAGCCATTTCTTCTTCAGGCGTTCGACCAGTTCAGGCTTGCGCGAGGCGAGGTCGTCGGACTCGCTGCGGTCTTCGGCCAGGTTGTAGAGTTCCCAGGCTCGCTGGTCGCGGTCGAGGGTCGTGACGAGTTTCCAGTCGCCCTCGCGGATGGCCGCGTTGGTCTCGTGTTGCCAGTAGAGGGTCCGGGGTCTCGCGGGGGCGTCGGGATTGCGGAACCACGGGACCATGCTGATGCCCTGCGCGGGGATGATGTCGCGGCCTTTGAACGTCGTGGGATACTTCGCCCCGGCGACCTCGCAGAGGGTGGGCATGATGTCAATGAGATGAAATGCCTGGTTGGTTACGAGCCTTCCTGGTCGGGCGATGCCTCCTGGCCAGTGGACGATGCACGGGGAGGCGATTCCGCCCTCGTGGACGAAAATCTTGAACTTCCGCAGCGGGGTGTTCGAGAGGCTGGCCCAGCACTGCCCCTGCGAGATGCTCCAGCCGCCTTTCTTCCGCCACGTCTTGTAGTTCTTGCTGGTGTAGCGGCCCCAGTTCATTCCGAATGGGCCGAGTTCGCCGGAGCAGCCGTTGTCGGAGAAGAAGAGGATGAGGGTGTTGTCGAGCGCTCCGCGCTCGGTGAGGCGCTCGACGATCCGCCCGACGTTCTGGTCGAGCCTTGCGATCTGGGCGGCGTAGATGGCGCGGCGGAAGTCCAGTTCCGCCCTTGCCCCCTCGTCGAGGTCGCCCCAGGCTGGGAGGTAGTCGGTCGGGGCGGCCCTCTTGAAGATCAGGCGGTCCCACCTCTTGCGGGCGAATCCTCGCACGCGCGGGAGTTTCTGTTTCGGGCCGACGATTCCCATGACCTTCATGCGTTCGAGTTTTTCCTCTCGCAGGCGGTCCCAGCCCTTCGCGTAGCGTCCGCGGAAGTGTTCGATAAGGTCGTCGGGCGCTTCGAGAGGGAAGTGGGGCACGTTGTAGCAGAGGTGGAGCAGGAACGGCCGAGAGCGGTCGCCGAGCGCCTCGTCGAGGTAGTCGAGGGCGACGTCGGTGAAAAAGTCGGTCGTGTAGAACTCCTCGTTCGGGCGATAGGGGTTCTTCGGGTTCTCGCCGGCTGGGATGAAGAGCCGGCCATCGCGGTAGATGTCGCAACCGCGAAGGACCTTCCAGTAACTGTCAATGTGGGGGTAGATTCCGGTGAAGCGCTGGAAGCCCCTGACCTCGGGGCGCGAATGGGGGCGGTGGCCGCAGTGCCATTTCCCGACGAGCATGGTCTGGTAGCCTGCGGCTCCGAGCACCTCGCCGAAGGTCACGCAGCGGTCGTTGAGATTGCCGCGATAGCCCTCGCCGCAGTCGCGATAGACCATCATGCCGATTCCCGCCTGATGCGGGTAGAGGCCGGTGAGAAGGGCCGCGCGGGCGGGGCAGCAGCGGGCCGCGTTGTAGAACTGCGTGAAGCGTACGCCGCGGGCGGCCAGGTGGTCGAGATTGGGAGTTGGAATCTCGCCCCCGAAGCAGCCTGGGTCGCTGTAGCCCATGTCGTCCACGAAGATGATCAGGATGTTCGGTCGCATGGCCTTCTCCGCTACGTCGGCGGCGAGAGCCGCGGCCCCGAGTCCCGCTGCCCCGAGGAAGCCGCGTCTTGTCATGCCACGCTTGTCCGTGCTCATTCGTCGTGCTCTCTTACGATGTTGACCTTCAGCGTCTTTGCGTCGCCGGGCACGGTGAGTGCCGCGTGGGCTCGCCGTGCACGGCGCAGGTCGGCTGATTGTTCCTCCGCGCCTTCGACGCCCAGGCGGTAGAGAGCCGGGGGCAGGCCGCGCAGGACGACCTCGGTGGTGTGGTCGGACCTGGCGCGGTTCTCCAACTCGAAGGCAATCCTCGTGAAATCGTTGGCGATGGTGATCGGCCGCCCCCGCGCGAAGCCGTCGCCGTCGAGGCCGAGGAGAATCCGCTTCCCGCTGCGAACGACCCAAAGGCGGCGCCGCACGCCGTCTCGAGGCACGACTTCGATAGCGTCGGCGCGCTCCCGCAACTCGCCCCCGAAGGCGAAAAGCCCGAAGAGCGGGTCGTCGAGGACCACCGTAGCGGCCGTCTCGACGTAGGCAGCCAGGCCGTGATCGATCTCGCCGTCCACCGGCCACGGCCCTCGCGGTATGCCCGTGGTGGCGGGGTTCCAGTCGGCGGCGAACTTCTGTGGCATGAAGCCCCACCCGACCGCGCCGTCGTGGCGCTTCCCCGGGTGCCAGAAGCCGGAGTTCACGAGCGCCCAACTGCTCAGCATCGCGGCATAGCCCAGGCGGACGAGTGGCGCGGGGTCCCGCTCGAAGTTGAGGGCCTGATCCAGGATCGCCCAGCCACCCATCTGGGACATGTAACTGAGGCAGTAGAAGGAACTGCCGCAGCCGCGGAAGTCGCTGCCCAGGTGGTAGTAGGCGGTCTCGAGCCAGCCGCGGCAGGCCAGATTGGCCGCCAGTTGCCTGTGGAGGAACGCGCGGTGGCCCTGCGGATCGATCCGCGGGTGGGAATACCAGCGGCCGGTGTTCTTGTCGTGCCAGAGTCTCTCGTCGGGCTTCAGGCCGTGGGTCAGGGCGTACCTGGCAATGGCGTAACAGGATTCGTACGCGGTCGAGTCGACGGGCATTTCCGAGATGAAGGGATAGGGGTCGTCGTAGATGAAGAACTTGACCTTCTTCTCCCACTGGCTGCGGAGGTAGTCGGCCTTGGCCTTCTGGCCCTCGCGTTCGAGCGCCGCGATTATCTTCAGGAGATATTTCTCGTGGAAGTTGCCGATCTTGTATGCCCAGTCGGCCCAGCCGGTGAACGCCCAGCCGCCTTCCATGCGGATATTGTAGGGGACCTCGAAGAACGCCCTGGCAGTGCCGAACGCGCGCTCGAGGTAGCCGGCGGCGTCGAGGTAGTGGCAAAGGCCCGGCTGGCGTTTGGCGATGCGGTACATGTCGTAGTAGAGGGCAAAGTAAGTCGTGTAGTCGAATGTGCGCCACATCCTGCATTGGCTCGGGCCGCCCGGGCGGCTGATGCCCTGCTCGAGCGGGTCGCGGCGCGCGAAGCGGTTGGCGAACCAACTGTCGCTGCCGTAGATGCCGTAGGGGTAGGGGGACTCCTTGTCGGTGCGCTGGTGCTTGCCCCAGACGAAGTGCTCGATGAAGTATTCCAGCGCCTCGACCTCTCGCGGTTCGGGATACACGGCGTTTTTCTCGGCCAGGTAGATGCACTTGCTGTTCGAGGGGTCGTCCGAGCCGCTGACGGCGTAGGGGTGTTGTCCGCCGAGGTTGTCCGGGCCGAGGAGGTTCTTTCCCGGCGGCAGCCTCACGTCCCAGAGGCTGAAGAGGCCGTCATACCATTTCGCCGGGTCGCGGTGTTGCTGCCTGGTGGCGATGAAGGCGGCTCGCTTCTTGATGAGGGTCTCGAGCGGCTCGGTGACGAAGAACTCCAGGAACATGGCATTGCCGTCGCCCCAGCGGACGGTGAGCATGTTCTCGCCCAGGCGCTCGAACCTGACGCTGTAGATGTGGGTGTCGGGGGCTTTTTCCCGGAGGTGCCTCAGCCGTGTCTGGTCGGGGAACTCCGGGATGACCGCGCTGATCTTGTTCCTGGTCCTGAGCGCGAAGCGGGCCTCCATCCCGACGGGGAGGACCATGCCCGGGGCGACGTGGACGTCGAAGCCGCCGGAGCGATAGAGCACCTCGCGGACGCCTTCGTAGTCGTCGGCCCAGCGGAAGGCGAAGCCATAGGTCTCCCTCTGGCCAGGTCGGAGGACAAGGCTGGTGTGGGGCTGGCGCCACGTGCCGCGGCGCTCGCTTCCACCTGTCGCAAGCGAGTGGATATAGACCGTGTAGGTCGTGCCGCCGTGGGCGTAACCGGATTTGTGCTCGGTGAAATACTCCAGTTTCGTTCCGTCGAGCGGGGTCATCACCAGGAACGAGCCGACGCCGCCGACCGGCAGCCAGAAGACGAACGACCCGTGCCCCGAGACGAACGAGTGGCGGAAGACCCGCCGCTTGAAGATCTCCTCCTTGACCCTCTCGCTCGTTATCTTCGGGTAGATGGTGTTCATGGGGAGCGGGATGGCGACATCGCCGATCTCGATTGGCTCGCTTCCCTTGTTCTCGAAAGCGAGAGTCCATCGCAGAGCGGCATCGCCGAGGGCGAAACGCTCCTTGACATCGAGCGCGCCGTTGGCGAGAGCGACGGAGACGGCTCTCGCGCCGGACTCGTCGAGCCAACGGGCCGGACGGACGGCCGCCTCGCGCCACGGGCCATCGCCCCTCCGCCAGCGGATGACGAGCGAGCCGAGCGAATGCCCCGGCGCGACGAATTCCGTGGCGAACTCGTCGCCCGCTCGTTTCAGGCTCGTGATGCCGCCCGGGCCAAAAGCCAGCCGGAACTCGCCCCCCGCCGCTGCGCCCGCGAACCAGAAGGCGATGAGGAGGATGCTTCGCTTCATCGCTTCTTCTCTTGGTCCTTCGTCGCGCCGAGTGTGACCCTGACAGTTTGTTTCCCGATGCCCCCGAACGCAAACGCCAGGTGGCCGCGCGGCCCCTTGGCGTTGGGCTGCGGCTCCGAGGCAACCACCTCCCGCCCCTCGAGCCACGGCTCGATGGCCAGGCGCCGCAACGGGCAGCCCTCGACCTCGACCGTCTTTTCCACGCGCCCGCCCTTCTCCCGCCGGCTAACTCGTGCCCTCGCCCACAGCGTCTGCCCATCAACCACGATCGGAACCCTCACCTCCAGCCAGCCCCAGGTAGAGGGCAAATGGTCACAGAGCGTGAGCGTTTGCTCCGGGATCGAATATCGAACGCCGGCGATGCGACCGAGGAGCAAGGCGTTCATCGCCCCACACCAGTTGTAGTACATGCTGCCCCAGGGCTTGTAGTCCCGGTCCCAACATTCCGGGGCCACCGGGTAGCCGTAGTCCCTGGTCATTCCCCTCAGGTGGTCGAGCGTGCAGCGAATGGCGGCATCGTCGCAGTGGTGGCGGAACATCCCCTCGATGGCGAGCCAGGTGCTGATGGTCGAGACCTCGAAGGGGCCGTTTCGCGGGGCGTCGGGCGGACGAATCCTCAGAGGCACCGGCCCCAGAAAGCCCCTTCCCTCGTTCATCACCCAGTGCTCGACCATCTCCTCGGCCCACCGGTCTGGCATCTCGCCACAGAGCATCGAGGCGAGGTGCCAGATGTCCTTGAAGCGGGCGCCTCGTGGCGCGTAATAGTGGGGGAAGCGCGCCTGCCAGTTCTTCTTGAAGCGAGCGACCAGGGCCGGGCGCATGGCCCGCCAGTGTGCGACGTCGGCTTCCCTGCCCAGTGCGTCGGCCATCTTCGCAAGGGCGTCGAGCGCGTTTATCTCGATGCCGAAGCACGGCTGGGGACCGTCCCAGTAGAGTTTGCGATAGAGGTCGTCGTAGGCCTCGGCCAGGAAGCGGCGGTCGCCCGACTGTTCGTAGTTCTGCCAGGCCAGTTCGACGGTCCCGACGAAGTTCATCCACACGCCCGGAGAATACCACGCTATGCCGAAGTTGTCGGGAAGTGCACTGGCTTTGTTTCGCAGTGGGACCATGAACTTCCACGAGAGGATGTTGCCGAAGGCGTATTCCCACTTGTCCACCACCCAGGCGCCCATCGCCGCATACGCCCACGAATCCCACAGATGGAGGCCCATGAAGTTGTTCACCGCCGTCTGGGTGTGGGGATACTGCTCCCAGCCCTCGCCCGTGTGGGTGAAGTAGAGGAAATAAAGCGACCAGAGGTAGTAGTAGGTTCTGACCACGGCGGGGTCGGAGCAACGGAAGTAGGGAATGTGGTTGTTGAGGAGGTCGTTCACGCGTAGGGTCTTGGCTTCGAGGGCGCGGCGAGGGTCGGCGAGCAACCCCTTGACCTTCGCCGCGGCTCGAGCGAAGTCCTCGCCCATCGCATAAGCGAGCACGACCTCCTTGCCGGGCACACACTCGAGCCGAAAGCGATAAGCGGGCGGACGGCCCCCGCCCCCGGTGACCTCGAGCCAGCGGCCGATGTCTTGCGAGGCGGCCAGGACTCCGCTCATGCCGTCATACATCAGTCTGCCTTCGACCGCCGGCTTGCCCCAAGCCGGCTTGGTCATCACCCGCCCGCCCTCGAGGATCTGAAGCAAGTTTTCCCTGGGATGGAAGACCACCCTCGCGGTGGTCTTCCGCATGAAAGGCACACCGGGAGGGTCGCCGTCGTGGGTGGGGATGTTCCCCTCGACGAAAAAAGGCCGCCCGGAGAATTCCAGCGTCACGGGCCTGTCGCTCTCGATGATGGTGCAAAGGACGTCGTCGAGGGAGATGAACTTCACCTCGCGGATGGTGGCGCCGCCGACCTCGTAGCGGCAGACCTGGCGGTCGGGTCGCCAGACCATGCGCGCGGGCGCAGGATGGCGAAACACCCGGCCATTGACCACCACCGAGCCGTAGGCCACCCGGACATGGCGCCAGAACTCCCAGCCCCACTTGTCGTGGCCAGTGCCGCCCGGGCCGGTGACGATGCCGTGGCCCCGGGCGCGGCCGTCGCGGAACATCGGATGGGTGAAGCCGAGCGTCTCGTGCTCGGTTACCTGCCACCTGTCGTTGCACTGGCCGCCGATGTAGTAGAGATGATTCCCGCCGAGGAAGCCGTGTTGCTTGCCTGCGATGTCGCGGGCGAGGAGCGAGCAATAGTCGGCCGGCGGCGGCTCCTGTGCGCTCAGAATCCGCCATGCAACGAGCGCCAAGAATGCCAACCAGCCGATCACCCGCGCTCGCTCGGCGCTCGCTCCGCTCATCGGCCCTGTTCCCAGTAGTCCACCACGATGCCGTTGACCAGCAGGCGCCGGCCGTCGGCGCTCAGGCGACCTCCCGCAGGACACAAGACCAACACCTTCGCGCTCTCGGGCTCGAGGCGGACCGCGACCTTGCCGCTAACACCGCGGCGGACGAAGGCGTGGGAGACCGCATCGTAGATGTCGCGCGGCTTCGGCCCGACCGCCACCTCCACATCCCTGGCTTCAGGATACGGATTGTAGTAGAGGAAGGTGGGATAGGCGGGGGCGTGGTGCCAGTCGGTCTTGAGCAAGTCGAGCCTCAGGATGCCCTCGACGTTGGTCTTCTCGACGACCGCCGCGAGGTAGCCGACGTGGCTCGCTCCGTAGAGCGCCAGGTCCGTGGGGATGGGGCTGCCGTGGCCACCCACCGCGTCGCCCATTGCGTATGGGCTGGCGTCGAACTCGTAGATGCTGAAAAGCGCGTCAACGACCAGGCGCCCGGGCTTGCCGCCAGCCGGTCTGGCCTTGGCGCTTTCCGCCTTCACATAAAGAGGGCCCTCGAGGTCGGCCGGGAGGCCGCGGCAGTAGTGGTCGCTCGGGTTGTCGGCCTTGACGGTGAACAAGGGCCTGAACGGCCCCTTGGGGTTCGGTGCCCACGCGAAACGGAAGGACCCGCCCTCGGAGCGAGCGAATGCGTGGAAATATCGCCTTCTCGCCTTTTTTACCCGGAAGGCCCAGATGTGTTCGAGACGCCAGCCATCCCCGTCGCGCGCCTCCTCGAGAACCTCGACCGCTCGGGGCACCTCGCGGCGCGCACGGGTGGCGCGGAAGTCGCCGCAGACCACCCGTCCCGCCGCCGTCTCGAGGTCCGCGACCGCCTTGTCGCTCAAGCGGCCCGTCTTGCGGCACCCCTCGTAGGCGATGCACGAGGTCGGGTCGTGGGCGCGCGCCCAGGCGGCCGAGGTCTGGTGGGCGTCGTCGTGGGCATTCGCATAGAAAAGCCGCGCCGAATTGGCCGCGTTGAGCACGAACTTACCAATCGCACGCGCGAAGCGCGGCTCGTAGCGCGGCAAGGGAGCCAGAGCACCGACCATCGCGAAAGTGTTCATCGCGAAGCCATACCCGCCGCCGTCCTTCAGGCTCCCGCACAGGCCCGCCACGTCAATCCCCCTCCACCGGTCCACGATCACGCCCCAGCCGCGTCGTGCCGCGCTCGGGCCGAAACACCACTCGAGCAACTTCTCGACGTCGTAGCGACAGCCCAACTCGGCGTTCATCCGAGCCGCCGCGATGACCCCGAAGGGCAGAAGGATCTCGTAGAACGGATTCGCGGGGCAGCGCTCGAGGAACCGCACGCAGCGCTCCGCCCCGTCGAGATACTTCTTCTCCCCCGTCCTCACGTAGGCCACGTAGAGGAACCAGGCGTAGCCCGCCGCCGCATCCGGCTCGCGCCAGCGCCCGTTGTCGCGCGGGGACATCGTCGAGTAGTCGAACGCGGTGTGGTTGAAATCGGGGATGCCGTCGGGGCCGGACAGCGCCTCGACCGCCGCCAGCATGCGGTCTGCGGAGAGGCGGAGTTGCTCCTGGAATTCCCCGCCCCCGGGATAGAGGTCCATCAGTTGGGCGAAGAGGATGCTCGGGTAGGTCTCGTACCAGAAACTGTTCCCCGTCCTGGTCGAAACCGCATTGAGATAGAGGTTCAGGCCGTTGTCGCGATTGAAGTATCGCTGGCACATGGCCACGAAGTTGGCCCCGCGCTGGTTCGACTTGTCAATCCCGACCAGCGAGGCCCCGACCACCGCAGCCATGCAGTTGATAGCCTCGTGGTGGTTCCGGCTCTTCTGGTATGGCGAGCCGACATACGACGGCAGCCCGAAACCGCGCATCGGGTAGTTGTGTGTGGTCGTGTCCCACCAGATCAGCGGCAGGAATTGCCCTTTGGCCTCGAGGTCGAAGACCAGGGCATCGTAATCCCGCGCCACCTTCTTCCAATCCCGCATCCGGTAGGGCCGGGGCAGGTTGGGCATCAACTCCACGCGCGCGAGCCGCGCCTGCGCTGTGGGCCTCGGCCGGCACCCTGTCCCCGCGCCGATGAGCGCACAAGCGAGCGCGACGGCAAGATTCGCCCTCAGGGTTTTCATCACCTTCAACCTAACAACAGGCCAGCCGCAACGCAACCACCCTGCTTACTCCCCGGAGAGGGCCGGGTGGGCCGAACGCCCCGCGCCTGCGCCGTGATTTGTTCGGTTGGATGGCAAATGAGCAAGAATGAACTGGCTAGCCGACGACTTCGATGCACGTCTGAGCGGCAAGGCCGCCGCTGGCCACGTGTGCGACCACCACGAGACCGACACAACAGCCCCACACCGCCCTGAAGGTCCTCTGGCGCATTCTCGATCGCACGCGTTGCATCCTAAGAGCGAAGTGTCGAAGGGCGAAGTGTAGCAGGTCGCCTCGCGCAGGACAAGTGCTTGGCAACAGGCCCCGCGCGCTGTATAATAGTCACCGGTGGAAGGAATCGCGACTGGAGCGCTCGCCCATCCCCGGCTGTGCCTCCCCGACCGCTGCAAAAAGGGCGAGCACACGGAAGAGCCACGATGGCCAAAGACCAGGTCAAACCAATCGCTCGCAACCGCAAGGCTTTCCACGACTACGAGATCCTTGACAAGCTGGAAGCCGGCATCGAACTCCGCGGCACCGAGGTCAAGAGCCTGCGGAACGGCAAGGTCCAGATGGCCGACGCCTACGCCCGGGTCGAGGATGGCCAACTCTACCTCGTCGGCCTCCACATAAGCCCGTACGACAAGACCGCCTACGGCAACCACGAGCCGACCCGCAGGCGCAGGCTCCTCGTCCACCGCCGCGAGATTCGCCGCCTCGCCGGCAAACTCAACGAACGCGGCCTCACCCTCGTCCCACTCTCGCTCTACTTCCGCCGAGGGTGGGCCAAGGTGGAACTTGGGCTTGCCAGAGGCAAGCGCCAGTACGACAAGCGCCAGGACATCAAGCGCCGCGAACACCAGCGCCAGATCGAGCGCGCCATGGCGCGCCGGCGATAACAGAAAGGGGGCGAACAGGAGTCGACCGGGCAGATTGACCCAGGAGTGGCGTGTCGAGGTTGTCAGGAGGCCTCGTAAAACACCTGGCACACTAATAGCTGCCAACCACGAATTGGCGCTTGCCGCGTAAAAACGCGCGGCACGTCCCGCGGCCTCAGCCCGCGGAGGCCGTGGGGCGAAGGACAGCGGGCTGGCACGCAACCTCTCGCTTGGCGGGTTGCGTGTGAGAAATCTTGCCGGGCTAGCCGGGTCGGAATCCCGTCTGTCGGAGCCCGACCAGGCGAAACACAAAAGGCAGACTACACACGTAGAAGCTCCTGGCGAACTGTCACGGGACGGGGGTTCGATTCCCCCCGCCTCCACCATATTCATCGCGCCCAGGACTGACCCGCGAAAACGCCCTCCACCCTACCGGCTGGAGGGCGTTTCTCTTTGACGATTGTCCGCTCCATACCCTGGGCTCCAGCGCCTCGCTTCCTTCAATCGTACAGCGTCTTGCCGGTCGCAGTGCGGGGGTGTTGTGGCCGCGCCTCGCTGGGGCTTGTCGGAACAACAGGGGTTGGACAGGAACACACAGCCCGGCTGGGAAGGCCGTAGAGTTGAAGACCCCAGCGCTCCTCCCCGCCTGGGCAAGGGACGTTTCTGCCTCTCACCTTCGTTCGCCTCTGACAGGGCCCGGGTGAGCGGTGGTGCTCTCCCCCGACACCCCTTTGAGGTTGCAGACGGCTTGGCAGTTCTGTGCCTTTCTACCAAATCATGTTGACGGTTGGCAACATGGATTTTGGCGTTGCGCCGTCTGCCGCTTGTAAGCACCGAGCCGACGGATGGTTATGGCTGATCTTAGCATGTTGCGAAACGTCAACGCAGTTCTGGCCAGTTTGACGTATCACCCGTTCCTCACTAAACTTAGCATGTTGACGTTCGTCAACATGGCTGTTTCGGGACGGTAGAGAGTGCGGGTTTGACTAACTGGACCATAGGCATCGTAACCCCCCGCCGCGCCATCTGTTGCGGCGACATTGGCGGCTCCTGGCGTCCGTGAGGTGCGAGTGCGAGGCGGTGAGGGGCCACGGGGATAGACGGAGGAGGTAAGTTGTTGGGGTCCGAGTTCCTCGCACGTAAGCGTAGCGGCAAGGAATAGATGCGAATATCTCGACGAACGAGCCGTCGCCCCCGACCAGTGGCACGAGTTTTGCTGGCGAATAGAAAAGCGGAGCGGCTTTCCGGTGACGGCGGAAGGAGGAATGGGCGATGGCACGCACAAGTCTTCCAGCCATGTCAACCATCGCAGTAACCGCGCTGCTCGCATTGGCCGTGTCGGCCGGCGCAACCCCCATCACAATCCCCAACGCGGGCTTCGAGGTCAGGGCGACCATGGACGAAGATTCCGGAACCCCCGGAATCCAACCCATGCCCGATGCCTACGACAGATACAATCAATGGGCAGTGGAGTCCTGGCGTCATTTTGAAGTGGACAATAACGGCGGGCCCTTGCGGATATGGAATCCTGGCGTTCCTGGGGTCCATGAGACGACCCAAGGTGCGATGGACGTAGGTTTCGGAGGTAACGCGCCAGAGGGCGATTATGTTGTCGTGGTCAGAACCCGCTACAACGATGACGAATTCCATGACCCTCCCCAGGTAAGGGATTTCGAAGCCGCGGCGCAGTTGTTGGCCGAAACATTCGACCCCACGATGAGATACGTCCTGACCGCCAAAGTGGGCAGGTTGCCCAATGGGCCAGCCGAAGGCGGAAGCACCAACTACACCCCGAGTTGGCACGGCTACGCGCTTCAACTCGCCGTCGGTGGAACGAACGTTGGTGGTGCCCGTTATCAAGGCCGGGTAGAGGGAGGAACCGTCATTGCCGAAGACAACAACACCGTGGCCGTGCCGGTCAATGGTTTCGCAACCGCATCCGTCACCTACAATCCCAATCCGGCTCACGCCGGCCTGGCCGGACAGCCCCTTCAGGTCCGACTCTGTGCCCTGGAGGACCCGGCGGACCACTCCCTCACCCAGTGGGTCGCCTTCGACGACGTCAAGCTCGAGAAACTGCCCGCGGTCGTAGTGACGACGATCACTGGCACGGCGGCCGGCCCGGGCGGCGGCCACGACACCTGGAACAACCCCGCAAACTGGGACAACGGCATCCCGGCAGGCGAGATGGACGCAGTAGTTGCTCCCGGGGTCATGGCGCAGTGTTGGAACGGTGCTACGCCCGCCTACACCGGCAACCTGACCCTCAGCGACAACTCGACGCTTCAACTCGGCTGGGGAAACCCACAGCACCCCGAAGACGTCAACGCGCTCGGGGGCGGGATCACGATGAACAACGGCTCACAACTGCGCCTGAGGAACCACTACAC
>CAYYCI010000034.1:0-14779 GCA_964470215.1 uncultured Planctomycetota bacterium | reverse complement strand
TCATTCCCACGCGGGGCCGCACCGCGCCCGGTGGCCCAGGCTGTGGCCTCCCCCCAGCGGGGGGACGGGAGGGGTGGATGACAGAATCGCCGTGGCTCAGGGGTGACATTTTCCCTGTGGCACGACAGCACCGCTGCGCCGGCGGCCGGGCCGAGGGCCCTACTTCTCCCGGGCCTCGCGCCTGGCCGCGCGGATGATCACCGTGGCCTTCGTGCCTTTCGGGGGCACGGCTTCGGGGTCAATGGCCAGCGTGCCGTAGTCGGCCACGGCAGCGGGGGCCAGGTCTATGACGCTCGCGGTGTCGCCAAGGAGACCAATGAGCCAGTCCTCGGCGTCGGCCAGATAGACTATTTTCTCCTTGCCGTCCTCCTCGACGGGGAACAAGAAGGAGCCGTAGAAGACGAAGGGCGTCTCGGCGAGGTGTTTCTTGGTCTCGACGTTCAGGATCATCTGCCGGGGTTCCAGGGTCACGACCTTGCCGTGGCGCCGGAAGCGGACGAGGATTTCGACCCTGTCGCCCTCGCGGATTATCTTCGCGGGGTCCTTCTTGTCGCGCGCGCGGGGTTTCAGGCCGAGCGCCAGGAGCGCGGCGTGGAGGGTGCTCGGCTCGCACGGGGATGAGATCATGCTCTCGTAGTCCCTCAGAGTGTTCTGGCAGACGAGGAGCTCGAGGGGGTATTCCCCGATGCAGAAGACGCCATCTATCTCGATGGTTTTGTTTTTGATGTCCAGGCGCAGGTTCGGTAGTTGGGCTTTCCCGGGTTCGCCTGCCTGCGCGGAGCCACGCGCCAGCGCGAACGCGCACGCCAGAACTGTCGCTCGCAGAACGCTCATTGCCTCAAGCGCCATCCTCGGCGCGTGCTTTTTCGACCGAGCGGGTTTCGTCTCATCGGGGGAGTTTGTGGCTTAGCCCCACGGGCGCTCGCTTATTGCTTGAAGTTGATGTTCTTGAAGCCACACTGGTTGAGGTAGTCGAGCGCGACCATGACCCAGCCGTGGAGCGCGTCGTCGCTGGGGGCGACTATTATTGTGTCCTCCTGTGTTGCTCGCGGCACCCTGGCGAGCCGCTGGAGGGTTTTCCTCAGGTGTTCGGCGTCCTTCATTGGCTGGCGGTCGACGTAGTATTGGCATTTCGGCCTGCGAGGGTCGTTGCTCTTGTTGACGATGGTGATCCAGATTTCGGTCTGGAGCGCTTGCTCGGGTTGCTGTTGGCTTTCTCTGGGGAGGTCGGCCTCGAGTTTGCGGTCGAACTCCTTGAACTTCATGCCGACCATGAAGAAGATGAGGAGCAGGAAGACGACATCGATCATGGGGGTGAGGGAGAGCTCGGCCTTCTTGACGACCTGGCGTTCTTTCTCGCCGAAGAAGTTCATCGCTTGCTCCTGGTTCAGGAACCGGAACCGGAGGAGATTTCGCGGGGCTTTATCCCGAACGCCAGGCGCCAGATTCCGATTCTCTTCATTGTGCAGAAGCGCATGAGTTTCTTGATGTGTTTGAAGGGGCAGCGCGCATCGGCGCGGACGAGGATCAGCCGGTCGCTCACTCCGGTTCCCGCCTCGCGGCTAAGTCGTGCTTCGACCTCGAGGGTCTTGAGCAGTTCCTCGTCGGTGTGTTGGGCGCCGCTGTACCACACCGAGCCATCTTTCTTGATGTTGATGACGAGTCTTTCGGGATCGGGCTTGTCGTCAGGCATGGCCACCTCGACATCGGGCAGCTCGAGGTCGGCGATGTCGTCCTGGCGCGTGATCTCGGTGACCACCATGAAGAACGTGATCAGGAGGAAGACCACATCGATCATGGGGGTCATGTTCAACTCGGTCGTTCGGATTCGTCTCTTGGTGCTGATATGCATGGTCATTCCCCCGACCTGGGGACGCGGGTCATTTCGTTGGCTTGAATCGCTCCATCAGGTCGCTGACGATGGTGCTGGACTCCAGGACGAGTTTGTTCACTCGGTTCGAGAAGAACTGGTAGAAGCACATGGTCGGGATTGCCACGATGAGGCCGAGGAGGGTGGTGACCAGAGCCTCATTGATGCTTCCTGCGAGCACCTGTGGCCTGACGACCTTCATTTGCGCGATCTGGCCGAATGCGCCGACCATGCCGCGCACGGTCCCGAGCAGGCCGAGCATGGGCGAGATGTTGCCGATCAGGGACAGGTAACTGATCTTCTGCTGGAGGTTCACGGCGGCCTCCTCGCCGGCCTCTTGCATGGCCTCCTGCATGCGCTCGTAGCCGGAGTCGATGCGCGAGAGGCCGGCACGGATGACGTCGGTCAGGAGGTTGTGTTCGACGTTGCACAGCTCAAGGGCCTCTTCGTATTGCTCCTGGTTGAAGTAGTCTTCGAGTTCGCTGGCGAGTTCCGGCGGACAGAGTTTGTCGCGACGGATGGTCACGGCGTGTTCGATGACCAGTGCGAGCGAGACCATCGAGAGGCCGATGATGATGAAGCCGATGACTCGGCCCTTGGCGATGGTGTCGAGGACGCTCTGGCGCGGTGCGGGCGGCGGCTCCTCGGCGGCCTTTTCCGCAGCGGTCGTCGGGGTGGCGGGTTTAGCAGGCGCGGCTTCGGGCGCGCCGGCCGGCGCGGCGGCGGGCGCTGCTTCCCCCGCCGGTGCCGGCGGCGTCGGCGGTGGCGGCGGCTCCTCGGCCAGAGCCTCTGCGAGGACGACGAGGCCGACGAAGGCCGCGACGAGTCCCGCCATGACCAGAGATGTCCACTTTCCTTGCTTCATCCTGCTCACCTCGCGTTCTCCTTCTTAGCGGGCTGGAGCTTTCGTGTGAATGGGCTGTCGGGGTAGCGCTCGGCCAGCTCGTTGTGGAGGTCGGTCGCACGGCTGTGCTGCTTGAGTTTCTCGAAACATTCAGCAGCGTAGTAGAGCGCCTCGGCGTGTTCGGCCGGGAACTGGCTGTGGAGGACGACGGTCCAGAGGAAAGCGAGCAGGGCCTCGCGGTAGTCGTCGGGCTTGTTGGTGTGGGTGGCTCGCTTGAGGTAGCAATGGCCGAGAGCGTTGTAGCACTGGGCCTCGGTCAGTTGCATCTTGTTGCCGGAGGCGGCGTGGATTTCCCTGGCAACCCTCGGCCCGATCTCGCGGATGAGTTTCTCGAGGAGCGCGGCCCCCTTGTCGTAGTCGCCCCTGCGGACATGGACCGTGGCTTCGGCGCTCTTGGCCTGGATGACCAGGTCGCCGTAGCGGGTGGGGTCGGCGGTGGTGACCTTCTGTAGGACGGCGAGTGCGCGGGTGTAGTTTTTCTCCTCGAGAAGGCATCGGCCTTGCCAGAGGAAGGCGCGCAGGAGCCATTCCTGCCACGAGGAGTCCTTCGCGGCGAGGTCGGCGAGTTTCTGGAACCGGGCGTAGGCCTTCTGGTATGACTTCTTGGCCAGATGGACGCGCCCGAGGGCCAGGAGGGCGTCGGGCAGCCAGCGGGTCTTGGGCCACTTGGTCAGGAGCTCGTTGAGGGTTTTCTCGGCCTTTTCGAGGTCGGTGCCGCTCTCGAGGTGACAGGAGCCGATGTAGTAGAGGCAAGCGGGCTCGAGCCAGAACTTGCGGACGTTGGGCAGGCGCATGGCCGACTCGAAGTACTTTACAGCGTCCTCGTAGCGGCCGCTCTGGCAGTGAGTCAATCCCTCGCGGAAGGCCGCGGGTGTGTCGCCGTAGATGATTTTTTCTATCCCGGCCGGGCTGAAGGTGGCGCCGCTGACCGTCTTGATCCCCTCGATGGACTCCTCGACGATTGTGGCTCTGATGGGGTTGGTGGCGCCCTTTGGCCAGATTTGGTCCGGGGCGCTTGCTCGGGCAAGGCCCGCGCTGCCGAGCGCGAGGCCCAATCCCAACGCCAGCACGGCTCTCAGTGGTTGTGGTCGGTCGCTTCTCGCCAACGAAGTGCTCCTATCGCTAGCCTCCGGCAAGTTGCTTGAGGTACTGCTCGACGAATGGTGTGAGTTGGTTCTTGCGCTTCGTGTCGGTGAGCGCGTTGATGTCGGCGCGGAGTTTCAGGAGCAAGTCGCGGAAGTCGCGCGAGGTGCCCTTTTCGTCCTGGACGACCCCGTCGCCCATCTTGCCGCCGGTGGTGGTGATGGGGCGAGTGACGAATCGAATGATCTGCTCGAGCTTTCCCTGGCGGCGGAGGCTTTCGCAAAGCCAGTAGAGGAGGTCCCAGTAGTCTGGCTTGGAGGTGTCGTAGAGCCGGAGGTCCGCGGCGCAGATGGTGGTGGCGACGGGATATTTCGAGCGCGCCATGGCAAGCAGGTAGGCCCGTGCGAGCCAGCGGCGGATCTCCAGGTGGAGGCCCCGCCGAACGGGCAGTTTCGGCAGGGGATAGCGGTCGGGGTATTGGTCGTGGAGGGCTCGCTGTTTCTGGTAGTTGGCCATCCGCTGTTGGAACGCGGCCTCGAGGGGCTTGTCGAGGGCCTCGAGGATCGTGATGGCGTCCCGATACTGCGCCAGCCTACAGAGGCAGGCGCCGAGCGTGGCCTTGAGGCTCACCAGGTCGTTCGCGGCGTCCTTCTGTCCCTCGTAGAGTTCGATGGCTGCGGGCACTAGCTCCGCGATCTTGCGGTAGTCGGCGCTTTTGGGGGCGTGGCGCCGGTGGTAGAGGTGGTAAACGACGTAGCGGTAGGTCTGGATGGGTTGCTTCGGGACGAGTTCTAGGAGGCGGATGTAGAAATCCAGGCTCCGGTCTCTAGCGGCGGCAGCGCGCTGGACGAGAGAAGCCTTCGCCGCGGCGTCGGTGGTTTTCTTCGCTTGTTCGTCGAGCCTCGATGCCAGGAGATTGTAGGATGCGGCGCAGATTTTGCAGGCGTTGGCCAGGTAGCGGAATTCCTTGAAGCCCTGGATGGTCGCCCAGCAACCGTCGAGGATCTTCAGCAGCGCGGGCAGTTGCTCGGCTGTTGCCCTGTGGGCGAGGCTGTAGGCGGCGCGCATCCGGTTGTAGATGATCAACGGATAGGAATATGCCTTGGTGATGGAGGGGCAGGCGGTCTCTAGGTCATCGGTGAGGGCGATGACTTGTTGCGGTTGCGCGAGGTAGTCCTCGAGGTAGGTGTCGGTGAGGATGGCGACGGCCGCGCCGAGCAGGTCGGTCAGGCGCTGGCGCTGGTCGGCCGCCTGAGGTCCTTTTATCTTCGGGATGGTGGTGCGGCAGTAGGCCACGAGGTTCTTGAAGGAGGCGATGGCGGCCTCGAGGATGGCTCTGGCTGCGGGGCTGCGTTGCTTGGCGGCTGGGAGTCCCCCGAAGCGTTTCTTGTGGGTGATGGCGGTCTCGTAGAGGGCGAATGGGTATGCGGGGGATTCCTTCCCGATCGAGGCGAGTTTCTTCAGGGCGGCCTCGTAGTTGCCTTTCTCGCGCTCGTTTTTCGCCTCCTCGAGGGTGGCTTGGCCTGGGCCGATGGCGCTCAGGAGTTCTGCATCGCGACGCGCGTGGAGGACCAGGCGCTGGTCGAAGTCGCTCTTAGTGGTCTCGGCTTGCTTCTGGGCTGCGGCCACGGCGTAACGGGCCATCTGGTAGGCGGCGCTTGCTGGGCTGGGGTACCGACGCGAGAGGGCGGTGAAGACGATGTAGGCGCGGTAGTATTCGCCCGCGGCATAGTAGCACTTGGCGATGGTCTCCCACACGGCCTTGGCCTGTCTGGGATCGAGGCTCCCCTGGGCGATGATGCGGGTGTAGAGGCGAGCGGCCTTGGCGAAGTCGCGCTTCCGCAGGGCCTCCTCGGCGAGTTTCTTGAGGACTTCGATTGACATCGGGAGGCGCGCCCTGGCTCGCCAGGTCTCCATCTTCCTGGCGTACTTGGGCTCCATGGGCACGCCGGCCCTTGCGACGGCCAGTGCGATGGTGTAGGCGATGGCGAAGTTCCTGCGGACCTCTTTCTGGGGTTTTCGCGCCTTGGCGGCCTTGGCGCCGAGAGCGGCGTAGCAGTCCGCCATCAGGAGGTATGCCTTGCCCATGGCGTTGCGGTCGAAGGTGTTCGGGTCGCCTGCCTCGACGCGCTGGAGGATTGCACAGACGGCCTCGGCGCTGATGCGCTTCGGGTCCCAGACTTTGTTGGTTCGCCATTGGAGCATTTCGTCCAGGTCGTCGAGGGCGTCCTCGTGGCGGCCCTGGGAGGCCTTGATCTCGGCGGCGAGGAACCTCGCGCGGCAGGGGATGGCCATGCGCGAACGGAAACTCTCGCGGGCGTGCCACACGTCCTCGAGGCGCTCGATGGCCTCCTTCTGGCCCTCGGGGCCGCGCATCACCAGCGCCTCGGCGTACTCGAGGTTGATCTGGAGGAGGCCGTGGGCGCCGGTGAAATCGAAGAGCATCTTGCGATAGTCCTGGCAGGTCTGATCGAGGATCGGCTTCCATTCCTGGGGCTTGGCGCCGGTTTGTCTCAGGAACTTGGCGAGGGCGATGCGCGCCTTGTTGAGGTAGAGGCGCACGCGCAGGTGGTCGGTTCGCACGCGGTTGTAGCGCGCTTCCCATTCCTTGCGTTCCTTGGCCTTGTTAGGCGCTTGTTTCTTGAGTTTTTCTTGCTCGCTGCGCTTTTGGGCTACTGCGGTCTGGAACTGGGTGATGCAGGTCTTGTAGATTTCGACGGCTTTTTTCTTCTCGGCTTCTCTCTGGGCCCTGGGTGTTTCGGGGTCGGCCCAGATGAGCTCGTGGGCCTGGGCCTCGGTCATGCGGAGCCAGATGGTGCGTATGCGGACGCTGAATGCCTCGGATGCGGCTTCTTTCTTGCGCCTGATTGCCGGGTGGTTTGCGTATTTGCCCAGGTAGTTGATGGCTCGGTCGAGGTATGCGACGAAGTTTTTGAGTCCGCCGCGGGCTCTGGCGGCCTGGGCGGCCATTTCGGCGAAGTGGTCGCCGAGTTCGCGGTAGAGATTGGCTTTTTGTTCAGAGTTTTCAGGGATTGATTTGTCGGCGACCAGGCGCTGGATCACCTCTTCGCTCAGGTCGAAGTATCCCCTGGCGGCCAGGAGTCTGGCAAAGGTCAGATGTCGCTGCCAGGTCTGGGCCTGAGCGGCCAGGCCGATAGCCAGGAGGGTCGCTAGGATACCTGGTCGTGTGTGTCTCATGCGTTGTCTCATCGCGGCGTCCCGGGCGCGAGGCTCTCGCAGAGGCTTCTGCGGTGCGCGGGTTCGGAGCGCGCTCGGGCCGGAAGAAAGATGGCAGGGCCGGGGGTCAAGGGGTCGGATGGCGCCCAGAGGTCGTCATTTTTTGGCCGGTCGTCGGATCGGAACGCCTCATTCCTCCTCTTCGAAGATGTCCTCGATGGTCTGTGCGCTGACCAGCATGATCAGACTTTTGCGGGCGTCGCGGCGGTCCCAGCCGCGCAGGATGTGGCGCAGGATCGGGATGCCCTCGACGAATGGCATCGTGGCCACCCCTGAGTGTTCCTCGACCTCGCTGAAGCCGCCGAGCATCACGGTGCCGCCGTTGGGCACGCTGACCGTGGTGCCCACCGAGCGAAGGCGCGTGGTCGGCAGTTGGATAGTGATGGGCACCAAGGCCGAGGTGTTCTCGGTCAGTTCGACGTGCTGCACGCCGTACGTGATTGGGACAATGTTGACCAGTTCGCGCATCTGGGGTTGGAAGACCAGGGTGATATAGCGTCGGTCGGCGCTGACGAAGGGTTGAACGTCGAAGATGATGCCCTCGGGCACGTTTCCGATCTCGGGCACGAAGTCGGAGCTGACGCGGCGCACGTAGTTGTGGTTACGGACTATCTGGATGTTGGCCCTCTGGGTGTTGAAACAGGTCAGGCGCGGGGCCTGGAGGATGGTGCCGCGGCCCTCGTGGAGGACGGCCTGGAGAAGGACGGCCAGGGAGTCGTCGCTGACGCGCCCGTAGCGGAGGCTCAAGCCGCCCATTGGGGCATAGCCGTCGAAGCGCGGCATCGCCGCGACCTCGGTGGCGGGGCTCATGGTTGCGCCATAGATCTGGTTCTGCCATTTAGTTCCGGAGCCATACAGGAACGAGATGCTGAGTTGGTCGAGGAAGCGCTTGTCGATCTGGATGTAGCGGGCCTCGATGTGGACCTGGAGGTTGCGCGCCCTGCGGAAACTGTCGAGGAGTTCGGCCACTTGTTTCTGGACCTCAGGGGTGTGAACGACGACGATGCGGCCATTGCGATACTGGATGCTGTAGGGGCTTTGTTGCTGGAGGGCGTCGGCGCCCCACGTCCCGGGCGCAACGGTTGCTCGGATGAATTCCGCCCACCCTTGGCCGATCGCATCAGGGTTAGCGCCTGGTTGCTCGGTCGGCTCGGTCGGCCTGGGGCCAGGCTCGACCGGACCCGAGGCGCTCAGCGGCTCGCTGGCCATCGGCGCGGTCAGGAGGGTGGAGATGTTGTACGTGCGGGTGACTGGTTGCTCGCCGCCGCTGCTGGGCGAGGTGAGGAAGACCGCGCCATCGCGCAGCGAGGAGCGAAGCCCGGAGAGGTAAGCCACCCAGCCGATGACGCTCTCGAGCGGCATGGGCGCGGGGGGCAGGGTCACGGTCTTGCCCTGGACATCCACGCCTGGGTCTATGATTATGTTGATGCCGCCAACCCTGGCCAACTGCTCGATTGCGTCGCGGACGGGGGTTTGGCGAAACTCGACCTTGACTTCCTCGGCGAGCCGCGCGCGCAGCTCTCGCTCCCACGGTTCCATCTGCCGCGTTCCGAGCCCTGGGCGCCGGGGCTTCTTCGGGCCGGGGGTCACGACCACACCGGGCTTCGGAGGGGTGAACTCCTTCTCGAGTTCCTTGAGGAGGTCGTCCTCGGCCTTGCGGCGTTCGGCTGAGCGTCCGGCCAGGTTGGGGGTTGCGAGGCGGCGGGCGTGGACTTCCTGGCGGAGGGAGCGCGCCTCGGGGTTTCCCGGGTCGAGTTTCATCATTTGATCGGCGATGCCGAGCGCTTCGTCGAGTTTCCCCGCTGCCAGGAGGTCTCGGCCTTGCTTTGCAAGGCTGTGAAGTGTTTGGCTGCGGGCGGTGAGTTCTGCGTGGCGTCGCGCCTGTGCCTCCGCCAACGCGCTTTGGAGCTGGGCCTGACGCTTCTCGGCGAGGGCTTGCTGCTCGCTCCGAGCGGCCTGGTCTCGGAGACGTTCGGCGGCGGTTCTCAGGCGGCGGGCCTGTGCGGGATCGAGGATGTAGCCTACGGAAGAGAGGACTCGCTGCGCCATCTGCGCAGCGGTCTGGTGGTGGCCCTGCTCAAGAGCGCGTTGGCCTTCGAAGAGATCGAGTTCGGCCTGGCGGCTGAGGGTCTGGGACTTGTAGGCAAGGCTCTGACGGGCCCTGGCCAGGAGATTTCCGCTGTTGTGGAGACCGAGGGCGTCCTCGGCGGCGGCCAGGAGGCGGCCATAGGTGCGGTTGCCGGGGTCGAGGCGCGTGGCCTTCAGGAGCAAGGTCCGGGCTTCTGCGTAGGCGCCGGCCGCCAGGAGCCTTCTTGCCCTGGTGGCCAGGAGGTCTGCTTCCTGCGTTCGCAACTCGGCAGCGACCGTGGCTCTGGGGCCAGGAGGCTGCGCCTGTGGGGCAGCTCTGGTGGCTTCAGCGAAGAGGCTGGTCAACAGAGCCAGCATCACCCCGAGGCGCAAGGCATTAGCGCCGGGGAGCGACTTCCGACTTCTCACCTCTGTTGGGGGGCTCACCCAACGGCTCCTTTCGATTGCGCGGGCCATGCGTTGTCGCTTCGGGCTGCGCGAGTTATTGCCCTTCCTCGAAGATATCCGGGAGAATCCGCGCCGTGACCATGATGATCAGGCTGTCGCGGCGCTCGGCCTCGGCCCATTCCCTGAATAGGTAGCGCAGCAGCGGTATGCCGTGGAGGAAAGGCACGCTCCCCTCGCCTGTCCTCTCCCTGGCCTGCGCGAGGCCGCCGACAAAGAGCGTGCCACCGTCGGGCACCGTCACGGTGGTTGCCACGCTCCGCAGCTCCGTCTCCGGGAGGTTGACCACGCGGGTGAGGCCAGCGGCATACTGGAAGCCCGCGGCCTGGCTCTGGAAGTCGCGGTTGATCAGGGTTCGCATTTGAGGTTGGAGGACGAGGGTGATGTAGCGGTGGTCGGCGCTGACGAAGGGCTGGACGTCGAAGATGATGCCTTCGGGGACGTTTCCGATTTCCGGCTCGCCGTCGGCGTTGAGGCGGCGGATGTAGTTGAAGTTCGTCACTGCCTGGAAGTTGGCTCTCTGGGTGTTGAAGCAGGTGAGCCAGGGGGTGATCAGCACGCTACCCTTGCGGCGCTTGAGGACGGCCTGGACGACGGCGTTTACCTGGTCGTCGCCCATGTACGCATAGGTGAAGTTGAACGCTCCGGCGCGGGTGACGCTCCTGGGCAGGTCGCCGACCTGGGCGTCATTGACCAGGGTGCCGATGAGCGAGGAGTCGCTCTCGCCTGGTGCGAGGAGTTGAAGGAACGGGTCGAGGGGGTCGGAGAGGTAGCCGTAGGTGCCGAGGGTGTCGGGCGCTGTCAGCGTCACCGCGTCAACACCGAAGTCCACGTCTATGTCCTTCAGGAAGTCCATGTCGAGCATCAGGAAGCGGGTGCGGATGTGGACCTGGAGGTTGCGAGCCTTGCGGAAACTGTCGAGGAGTTCCTCGATTTGCTTGTGGACTTCCGGGGTGTGGACGACGACGATGCGCCCGTTGCGATACTGGATGCTGTAGCGAGGCTGTTCCTGGAGGGCCTGGCCGCTGGCACCGCGCTCCCAGGTTCCGGGGGCGACGGTGCTGCGGATAAACTCCACCCAACTCTTCCCCAGAGCCTCGTCGGCGGGCTGGTCCTTGACCACGAACTCCTTGGGCCTCTGGACGATGCCGAGGAGTTCGTCGCGCGCGCTGGGCTTCTCGACCTGGGAGGCGCCGGTGAAGGTGGCGCGGACCGTGCGGGTGGGGACGACCAGTTCGCTGATGTCGTAGTCCTTCTGGACCGGCTCGTCGAGGAGGCCTCCGGGGATGGTGACGAAGACGGCGTGGTCGCGGAGGGTGTAGGTGGCCTTGGCGAAACGACACAGCCAGTTGAGATAGTGGCCGAGGCTCAGGCGCATGTTTGCCGGCAGGCTGAAGCGGCGCTCGTCTTTCCCCACTTTCGGGTCCACTATGATCGGGCAACCGCTCAGTTGGGACAGATAGCGGCACGCCTCGCCGAGGGTCATGCGGCGAATGCTGGCCTCGAGGGGGGCATTGAGTTTCTCCCTAAGGCGCGTCTCCCAGGTGGCCTTCGGTCTCGCAGCGCGGGGCGCCCGGTCCTTGCGGGCAGGTAGGACGACCTTAGCGGGCTCGTCGGGGCTAACGGTCATTTCCTCTTCGATCAGATGGCCGAGGTGTTCGTTCTCGACCTCTTTGCGCTGGCGCCTGAGGGCCTCGAGGCTGTCGTGTTCCGCCAGCGCGCGCTCGGCGGCGCGACGCAGTTGCGCGGCGCGTCGGTTGGCGGGGTCGAGGCGGAGCGCTCGGTTGGCCACCTCGAGGGCCTTTTGGTATTCGCCTCTCTCGTGCAGTTCCCAGCCCTGTCGCTCGAGGGCGCGGAGGGTCGCCGCCTTGTCGGTCTCCGCTCCCTTCTTGGCGGAAGCGGCGGCCTGGCGAAGTTGTGTCGAGACGGCCTTGCTTCTTGCCTGTTGGGCCTGGGCAAGGATTTTCCGGGCCTCCTCGCGGAGCGTGGCAGCATCCGGTGTGTCGCCGAGCGCCGCGGCGCCAACCAGGACTCGCTGGGCGTGCTGGGTGGCTGCGACGTGGTTGCCCGTGTTGAGGGCCTTTTGTGCCTCGAAGATGCTCATGCGCAGTTGGACCAGGAGGCTTTCGCTCTTGAAGCGGCGCTCGCCCTTGAGGCGGTCGAGGACTGCGCCTGGGGCGGTGGTTGTCAGGTGGGCTCGTGCTCGGGCGAGAAGGGCCTTGCAGGTCTGGTCGTCGGGTCGGAGGCGCGCGGCCTTGGCGAGAAGGCGTTCGGCTTGCTGGTAGTCGCGCTCTTGAAGGAAGCGCTTTCCCTCGGCCAGGAGGGTGTTGAATTCTCGTTCCTGGCGTAGTCTCTCGGCGCGGAGTTTCTCGAGGAGTTTCGCAGGGTCGGATGGCGCCTGGGCGGCTGCGGCCGCGAGCGACAGGGCTAGCAGAGAGAGGAAAAGGGAGCGGAGCCTTCCCGGGCCGCGGGCGCTGGCGGGCTTGCGTGGTGGTCGCGGCGTCGACACGCCTTGCTCCTTTCAAGACAGTTGCCGGGCTGGCCAAACGCCCCCGCCTCTGGCCAGCCGGCCTCTATGGTACACGCTCAAACGCGTTCGTCAACCCACCGGTCATTTCCCGGGCGGGATGACGTCTCGCTCATGCTCGAACCACAAGCGCAAGAGGCGGTTGTGGCGGTCGCGCAGTATGACCTGGTTGATGGATTGCTCGGTGTAGGTCGTGACCTCTTTATACTGCGCTCTGCCGCCAACGCCGCCGCTGACGAGCAGTTTCCTGACCTGTGGGACAACTCGGAAGACGCGCGGGACTATGTCGACCAGGACGAAGCGGGTGACGTATTGGCCGTCGGTCTCCGGCTTTGGCTGTTCGCTGCCCTCGGGGGTTGGTTCCTCGGCGGCATTGGTTCTGCGGAGTTCCGGGGGCATGGTGCCGATGCGCTGGCCGACCTTGACCTGGAACTTCCTGTACTCCTGCGGGTTCTCGCGCGAGCCGATGAAGACGACGATATTGGCCTTTGCCATCCCGCCCCCTGTGTAGGCGAAGGTGAACTTGGCCTTCGTCTGGTACTCCACCTGGGGGCTTTCGGCCCTCGCGGGCTCGCCGATTCCTCCCTCCGGGGGACGGACGCTGACGATCTTGTAGACGTAGTAGGTTTCCGACTCGACCCCCTTGTCCACGAACTCGAACTCCCGGGCTTTCTTTTCCTCGGCTTCCTGGCGCCGAGGCTTGGGCTGGCGGCGCGGACCTCCGGGGCCGGGAGCGACCGGGATGCCGGGGTGTCCCAGCACCTCTGGTGGGGCGGGGGGCCGCTCGCCGGTGGGCGTTTCAGGCGGCCGCGCGTCCACCCGTCCGACCTCCTTGAATTCCGGACTGAACTCGCTTTTGCGGTAGACGAGGAAATGGGTGGGCTCGAGGTACTTGGTCACGGTGTGGCGGTCTTCGTCGCGGACCTCGCCCATTGGGATAGTGAACTTGATTTGAACAGCGCCCAATTTCTCTTCGCCGATCGAGAGGACCTTCGGGGGAGCCACTTTGCTCTGGATGATGTCCTCCGGCTCGGCGACGACGACGTAGAGCCAGGCGCGGTCCTCGTTCTCGAGCCTGACCTCGAACTTCCGCCAGTTCCCCGTTCTCTGGGCGGTGAGGACCACCGTGTCGGGTTGCTTGGGGTCCACCTCCGCCAAGACCTGGCAGGGGTTGCTCATGGTGCTCTTGAGGCGTGGCAGAATCTGGACGTCCTCGGTCGTCAGCGAGACGACCCGCGGTGGGGCGATGGCCCGCGCGCCGAGAGCGACGCGGGACTGGCGCTTTTTCTTCGGGTCGAGCTGAATGGGCGCCAGGCGACGGATGCGAGGCGGGTGGAACCAGTCGTGGATGGGTGCGGCGGCGTTTGGTACCGCGATGTAGGGGGTGGCGGTCCGTTCGGCGTGGGGTGCCACCGCCGCAGCCGCGGTAGCGGGGGGTGGGCCGCCTCGGCCGCTGCGCCTCGCCGTGGTCTGCGGTGCCGTGGCGTAGGAGTAGACGACCTTGGCGACAAAGACCACTACCACCGCCAGCACGATTTTCTCGGCGTGGTGGAAAAGGAAATTCTTGATGCTGGCAAGGTTCATCGCGCTCCCTTCCGGAGCGATTTATGGTGTCGAGCCCGCGCGCTTGACTGTGCCGCTGGTCTGAAGTTTGTACGTGACCAGGCCGAGTTGCGCAACCACCGTGGCCTTCGCATCGAGGGCGTAGTCGAAGAGTTGCTTCCTGTCGAAGTGTTCCAGCGGTCGTAAGGTCACGACCACTCCCGTGCGATCAGCGGGATTTGTGGCGGAGGTCTTGAGAGCGCGGGTGAGGCGCTTGGCGAACTCGAGGCGCGCCGCGACGTCCTCGAGTTCCAGGTCACATCGCCGCAGGAGCCACTCCCGGGCCGCTTCCGGGTCGTTGAAGGTGTACTCTCTGCCGGGAGGCTCGCTAAGGATGTCGGCGATGATGATCGGCTTTTGGGGTTGGGGCTTGGGGGCCTCGCCGCCCTCGGCGGGCGGCTGGGAGGCCTCCTGGAGCCGCGCGAGCTCCTTGCGGACCCACTCGGCTATCTTGCTACGGACTCGTTTGCCGGCCAGGGCCTCCTTGCCCTGCTCGCAAGCCTGCTTCCGCATGGTCAGCGTGGCCGTCTCCCGAGCGAGCCAGGCCGAGACGGCAGCGACATCCGAAAACGGGGGCTTCCTGAATGTGACCTTGTGGACCTCGACACAGAAGTCCTGGACCTCACCGACGGCGCTCACCACGACTCTTCGCGATGCCGGTTCTGGGGTCTGTAGGGCCGAGGGGGCCTCGGCGGGCCGTCTCCGGGTCCGCGCCGGCGGGTTGGCCGCGACGCCCGCAGCGCCGGTCGCCGGTGCCATTTTGGCGAGCGAGTTGAGCCGGAAGGCGATCGGCGAACGGAGCAGGTCCTCGAGCATGGCGTCCAGGCGCGGGTATTCGACCTCGACGGTGAACTCCACAGGGATCGGGTCGACGAGGACACCTGGGGCGGCTGGTTCGCGGGCGTGGGTGTGGACCTCCAGCGCGCGCTCTCGTTCGCTCGGCCCTACCTTCAGGCTCCTCAGTTTGGCTCCGGCCCTGTCGAAAACGTTCAGGAACGCTCTTACTATGTTGAAGTGCCTCTGG
>CAYYCI010000033.1:0-14912 GCA_964470215.1 uncultured Planctomycetota bacterium | reverse complement strand
CGTGCCAAAGCCCACACGCCCCGGCGCGCTGCCATCCCGGGTGTCCTCATAGATGCCACCGGCGGTAGGGGCACGGCACTGCCGTGCCCGCCACGGCCCTGTGAAGGAGACCCGCGGGGCGGCAGACATGGGTGCCTGCGGGAGGAGAAGTGCTACGACCGAGGAGATTCCGATATGAACCAGTCGACGACCGTCGGGAGAATGACGCGGGTTGGCTTATGCGCGCTGGCTTTCGCCGCGGCCTCGCTGGCGGGGCAGCCCAAACGCCCGCTCCCGGGGCAGATTGTGGTTGACCCCGAACATCCCCAGTGGCTGAAGCGTCACAGGGGCGGGCCGTTCTTTATGTGTGGGCCGGGTGACCCGGAGGGCTTTCTTTATCGCGGCAAGCTCCGCGCCGATGGCACCCGCGACGGCGATCAGGAAAAACTCATCGCCAGACTGAAGCCCACCGGGGCAAATTGCATCTACATGATGGCCGTCCGCTCCCACGGAGGTGACGGCGGGCCGACCGAGAACCCCTTCATCGGCCACGACCCGGCCAGGGGGGTCAACAGCCGGGTCCTGGACCAATGGGAGCGGTGGTTCGCCGAGATGGACAGCGCGGGGATCGTCATCTTCCTTTTCCTCTACGACGATAGCGCGCGGCCCTTCGGCAAGGGCGATCGAGTCCCTGAGGCCGAGCGGAGGTTCATCCACGCCCTCGTCAATCGCCTCGAGCACCACAAACACCTGGTCTGGTGCATTGCCGAGGAGTACTCGGAAGCGTTATCGCCCAGACGTGCGAGCGCCATCGCGGCGGAAATCCGACAGGCCGACGACCACCCCCACCCGATCGCGATCCACAAACACAGCGGAGTCCGGTTCGAGGAGTTCGCCGACGACCCCAACATTGACCAGTTCGCGATCCAACTGAACGTCCCGACCGCCGAGCGGCTCCATCGCGGGATCGTCGAGGCGTGGCGGCTGGCCCGCGGACGGTACAACCTGAACATGAGCGAATGCGCGAGCCACGGCCGCGGCGCCGAGGCGAGAAAGAAATCCTGGGCCGCCGCGATGGGCGGCGCCTGCGTGATGGTCCTGGGGATGGACATCGCCTCGACCCCGGTCCGCGACCTGGAAGACTGCGGCAGGGTCGTTCGCTTCTTCGAGAGGACGAATTTCAACGAGATGTCGCCCCACGACGAACTGGCCGCTGGCGAGACGGAATACGTCCTCGCGCGCCCGGGCCACAGTTACATCGCCTACTCGAGCCGTTCCCGAAAAGGCCTGGGGATCAAGGCGCTGAAGCCCGGTCGCTACGACCTGTTGTGGTTCGATTGTGCCACGGGGAAAGAAGTCGAGCAAAAAGGACGGCAGGTGGCTGGCGGGGACGCCGTGTTCCGCGTGCCAGAAGGCATCGGCCCCGAAGCCGCCCTCTACCTTCGCCGCAGACCACGGCGATGACGATCAGCGTCAACGCCCCGGCCTCAGGGGGATGAGGGCCTCGTTCTTGGCATTCTTCAAAGTCCCGAACGGGGCATCTCGGGTTAGTCGCGAGCGCCGAGAGCTCATCTCGATGTCAAGGCTTGCCCGGGGACGCGCGTGGCGGTAGAATGTTCGATGACGATGTGGAATAGGAGCCGGAAAGGCATGAAGAGGGTGCGATTCGTCCACTGGCAAGAAGGCGACACTTGGCTCGGCTACCTCGAGGAATACCCTGACTACTGGACCCAGGGAAAGACCCTCGAAGAACTCAAGGAAAACCTCAAGGACATCTACGAAGACGTCACAGCCGGCCACGTCCCAATCGCTTGAGTTCTCCCCTGTCAATTCCCTTCAGAGGGCGTGATTTCGATTGCGCTGAGGATCGGGGCGGTGGCCTCGGTGATCTTCTCGGCTCGCGGCACTAGCTCGAGGACGAGCGAGCGGGTGGCCTCGATGCCGTCGAATTGTCTGACCACCGCGCGGTTCCTGCCCCTCGCGGCTCTAACCACGTCGAAGCCCTCGAGGACGGTCCTGCCCTGTAGCCTGACGTCGAAGACCCTCTGGCCGCGGCGCACCTCGTCGAGTTCGGCGAAGTGCAGTCGGACGGTCAAGCGCTTGGGCTTCCCCATCTCGGGCGGAACGACCACGACCCTCTCGTAGCCGCGGCCCAGTTTCGGGGGGCGGCTCAGGGGGCCGCGGGCGGCGAAGTTGAGCATCAGGTTCCCCTTGTTCATCCCCGCCTGCTCGAGCGCAGCCCACGGGATCGCCACTTCGGCCACGAATCCGTCCTCGTCGGCTCGCACGGCCGACTGCCACTCCAGGCTGAAGGCAGGGTCTTCGCCGCTTGCGCCCAGGGGCGGGACGGTGAGGGGATATGGGGGTGGCGGCGCGACCGAGAAGAGGCCGCCGCGGCCGGGTTTCGCCGCCCGCTCGAAGACTATCGGCCTCGCCGCCGCCTTGGCGAGCCGCAGCGCCAGGTAGGCGCGCGGGTCGCGTGTGCTGAACGGATGGCCGCCCGGGTGGAGCATGACGCGGAAGGTGTTTCGCGAGCCGCCGGGCTGGTCGTTGTCGTTGACGAAGACCTGCACGCCGACGGTCTTGCCCTCGCTCGGCTTCAGGGAGATGTTCTTCCACGGCAGGAGGGCCTCGAGGATGTAGCCGCTCGCGGTCTTGCTCGCGGCGGCTCGCGCCTGGAGGCCGCGGACGGGGCGGTTGCGCGAGCCATAGAAGGCCATGCGAGGTTTGGGATGGGCGGGGTCGAGCCCGGGCGAGATGACCACCTGGCATCCGCCTGCGGTGCCGATTCGCGGGTTGAGGAAGACCTCGACCGAGTCGCCTTCCCACAGTCGCGAGGGGTTCTTGGCTTCGGCGAGTTTGTCGTCGCTGACCTCGAGGAGGAGCGCGAGGCCCTCGGCGCTCCAGGCGACCCGCAGGTTGGCGTCGAAGTTTTTCTTCGGGCGCAGTTTGCCGCCTGCGGCCGGCAGCGAGACGACCCTGAGACCGTTCTCGCCCCAGTCGTCGGGCTTGCCGTCTATTCGCGCCTGGAGCGGCGGGATGTCGCAGGTCGGGAACGGCGAGCGATAGACCCATGCGGCGTCGTAGCGTGCTCCCGAGGCCGAGACGCCCAGGTGGACGCATCGCTCGCTGGGCCTGTCGCCCTGGGCGGAGGGGCTGAGGTATAACTCGAAGGAGTCGTCCTCCCACACGGGGGCGTCGTTGCCGCGTTGGCGTGCCTTCCAGCGGCCCGAAGCGGAGCGGCGGTAGGAAACGTAGAGGTTGCGGTGGTCGCTGGCGAGGCGGACGGCCGTCTTTCCGCCGTCGAGGGGGTAGGTGCGGGCGTCGCGCCAGGCGGGGTCGTCGAGCCTCCCGTCGAGTGCGGGGGGCCGGGCAGCGGGCCAGGCGGCGAAGCCGCGGTCGAGGATGGCCAGGTCGAGCTCCGCGCGCTCGAGGCCCTTGAGGCCGCAGGTGTAGAGCCAGGGCTGGTCGGTGCGTTCGATCTCCACCAATTCGTCGCTGCGACGGTAGGGCCCGAAGCCGGGTCGGATCGAGAGGCGGAAGGGCTCCTCGAGGCCGGCGCGCCGGGCGCGGGTCTCGGGTCTCGGCAGCGCGAGCCAGAGCCTGCCATCGGGGCCGCGGCGGTCACCCGGGGCGCCGAGGTTGAAGGCGCCGTGCCGCACCGGTGTGTTCGGCAGGCGGTCGAAGAAGATGCCCCACTGGCCCCTGCGCTCGGCAGGCGCGAGGGCGACGGTGGTGCGGAAGTTGTAGGAGCAAGTGCACGCGGCATCGGCTGGGGGGACGAGCACCAGGCCGCCGGCGGCGATGGCGTTGACGTAGCAGCCCGCCCGGATGCCGCCGAAGTTGAATATCCCGCCGTCGCCGGCCAGGTCGCAGAAGCCCAGGGCCCCTGAGCGGAACATCAGGAGGTTGGGCGCGCCTGAGATGGAGCCGCACCCGTAGGTGCGATGAAACTCCCAGGTCGTCGTTTGGCCGCTGAACGGGTTGGCGCGGTGGAGGGGCCGGCCGGTCCTGAGGTCGTAGGCCAACGGCTCGGCGTAGATGACGCCATTTGTGATGACGGGGAAGCGCCGCGGGGAGGCCTTTCGGTCGTAGAGGGGCTTGCCCGTGGCGGCGTCGTAGCCGGTGAAGCCGCCAGGGCTGGTGGCGAGGAGGATGCCTTCGGAGAGCCACAGTTCGGTGCGGCCGGCGATCCCGTCGCTGGTCTCCCAGATGGGCTTGCCGCTTCGGGCGTCGAGGGCGAGGAGGCGCCACGCCGCGGGCACCTTCTGGCCTCGGCGCTTTGCCCGCGCCACCGCGGCCGGGTCGGTCCGCTCGATGAGGTAAACGCGCCCGGTGTCCATGGAAATGGAGTTGTTGTTGACGCGGCCGACCAGCGTCTTTGTCCAGCGCAGCTTGCCGTCCTTGCCATAGGCGAAGACGGCCTGAGCCTCCTTGCCGTCGCCCATCGAGCCGAGAACGGTGTCGCCGCTGACCGCCAGGTAGTTCCAGACCAGTTTCTTGTCTTCGGCGGGCAGGGGGTAGGTTTGGAGTGTCGTGCCAGTGGCGGGGTCCAGGCGCAGGCACGCCTTCTGCTGGGCGAGGTAGACGCTGTCGTGGTCGGCCGCGAGGCTGCTGCCCTTGACCCTGACGTGCCACCTGGCGACCTGGGGGAAGTCGCGTCGCCACAGCTGACGGCCGTTGTAGGCGTCCACAGCGATCAGGGTGAATTGTCCCGGGACGAACATGCGCCCGTCCACACACAGTGGCGCCGGCGCGCCCCAGTGGCGCGTGACGAGCGGGGCCGGGCCGGGTCGCCCGAACCAAAGGAGTTTCAGGGGGAGGCGGACGCGGCGGTCGTTCGAGGCGCCGGTTCTCGCGGCGTTGGCGTACTGGTGGGTCCAGTCGTCGGTCTGTGGGAGTTTGCCCCTGACGATCAGAACGGCGTCCTCGTAGGGCTTGATTTCGTCGGTTGGCACTCCGCCCCGGCGGAGCCATCTGGCCACGGCGTCGGGCGGCATGGCCCACGAGGCGCCGAGAGTGGCCACGCGCTCGACCAGCCGGCCAACCGCGCGGAGCGAGAGGCCAGCCCGTCGCGCGGCGGGGAGCCAGGCCACCCCTCCGCAAGGCCGCAGGACGCGATAGAGTTCCTCGGGGGAGCAGCGGCGGAGTTTCCGCGACGAGGCCGAGCCGAGAACGATGAGGTCGGCGAAGAAATCGGGATAGGGCAATCGCCGAAGCGAACCGCGATGGAGCGTGACGCGGGTGCCGTAGAGGCCGGCGGCGTCGAACGCCTCGCGCAGTTCCGCCACGCGGCCCGCGCTCGGCTCGAGGCAGTAGATGGTCAACTTCGATGCTCTGGCCAGTTGATAGACCAGGCGGCCGTCATCGGCACCGAGGACGAGAGCGAGGCCCTCGCGCTTGCCGGCCTCGTCGAGGATGCGCTGGGCCAGCTCGGCCACTCCATCATCGTCGTCGGCCAGCCAGTCGGGCGACTGGCTGCGGAACGAGACAATCGGCGGGTCGGCCACGGGCTGCGGGCCGTAACAGACCAGACGACCTGCGGTCGTCGAGACCAGGAGGCGTCCGTTGGCGACCGCGAGCGCGCGAGCCTGGCCTTCGACCTGGTCGCGCCAGAGGACCTTGCCGCCGGCGGCCGAGAGCGCCGTCACGGTGTTCTTCCCGCCGGCGTAGAGGGTATCACCGGCGAGGATGAGGGCATAGCAGCGGTCGTGGGGCGTCTCCCATTTCGGCTTTTTCTCACCGCTGAGCCAGGCTTTCAGGTCGTAGGCGCTGATGGAGCCGCCGCCGCTGGCGTAGAGGGTGCCGTCGTGAGCGACCGCATCGAGTTTGCCTGGGAACTCGCGGCGTTCCTTGCCCGTCCTTGCCTCGAAACACACAATGCCGTCGTTCTTGTCGGGCTTGTATTCGCCTATCTGGACGTCAATGTCGGGCCCGACGTGGCAGCGCCAGTTGAAGAGGAGGCCGTCGGCGAGGAAGGCCCACGTGCCTCCCCAGCGGTTGCCCCACGTGCTCGGCTGGGAGCGGTAGTAGCGGAGTTTCCCCGTCCTGCGGTCGTATGCTGCCGGGACGTTTCGCCCCGTCGGCACGAACAACAGGTCGTCCCAGACCAGGAGATAGCCCTGAGGGCAAACGCCCGTCATCGAGAAGGACCCAGGGTGAGGCTGCTTGAGGTAGAGGGAGCCTGTGGCGGTGTTCTCCCAGAGGACCTCCCCGGTGTCGGCCTTCAGGGCATAGACGACCACGCCCTCGGAGGGCCACATTCCGGCGGTCAGGTAAACGATGCCGTCCTTGACGGCGACCCCGGAGCGCAGCGGCCAGCGGGAGACCATGCGCTGGTTGCCCAGGAGCATCTCGTCGCGCGGCGCCGCGCGGAAACTCCACAGGAGTTTCCCCTCGGCAGCCGACAGGCAATAGAGCCAGCCGTCGTCGGAGGCCACGAACACCCGCTCGCCCGCGACCTCCGGGGCGAAGCGCACGGGGGCGCTGGTGAAAAACTGCCAGCGCACCCGGCCGCTGGCCAGGTCGAGGGCATAGACCTTGTGGTCGGCGGAGGAGCCATAGAAGACCATGCCGCGTGCGACGGTGGGCACGTAGGCGTAGTCGAACGCCAGGCGGTTGAGTTCACGCCCGGGCTCCGGCCAGGCCGGCATGGGGCGATGGGCCGCCACGTGGACCCACTGGCGATGGAGCGCCGTGGGCAGTTTCTCGCTTGTCAGCCCGCTGCGGGCCGGGTCGTGGCGCCAGGTGGGCCAGTCCTCGGCCAGCGCGGGCAACGAAACGACAGCGAACAGCGCGGCTGCGAGCGGTGCGGCCTTTGCTTTCATTGGGGAACTCCTCTTCAGGGGTCGAAGCGGAACCCTCTACCGCCTGGGGTTCGACTTCGGAGCATAGCGCCAGGGTCGCCCTGATTCAAGCCGAGCGATTGGAGCGATGTGTGGGGCGGCTCCAGGGTGTGACTGCAAGTCCTGGCATGCGGCCGCGACCAGGGGCGCGGATAATCGTGGAAAACCGCCGTGCGGATTGGTATAATCCGGCACAGGAGCAATAGTTCCATCGCCTCCCCCGAAGCGACATTCGCGTAGGCCGCGCGTGATGGATAAGCAGGTCTGTTCGAGGTGTGGCGGACCGCTGCGGGTGCCGCCGGAGGGCGGCCCGCCGATTTGTCCCCGGTGCACCATGTCTCTCGACCTGGCGGGGGAGACTCGCACGGCCCTCGAGACCACGCCGCCCCCGCCTTCGCGGGTGGACCTGACCGGCCGGAAGGTTGGCAACTACACCATCCTGGCGGAAGTCTCGCGCGGGGCAATGGGGGTGGTCTACAAGGCTCGCCAACACGGACTCGACCGCATCGTGGCGATCAAGGTTTTGATCGCTGGGGAGATGGCCTCGGAGGCCCAGGTGGCGCGATTCCGCCGCGAGGCCCGCGCCGCCGCGAGGCTGCGCCATCCCGCCATCGTGCCAATCCACGAGGTCGGGGTCTTCGAGGGCAAGCATTACTACACGATGGACTTCATCGAGGGCCGGGACCTCGGGTCGCTGATCCGCGAGCGGAGGGTAACGATCCGCCGCGCGCTCGACATCGCGGCGGAGGTTGCCGACGCCCTCGAGTACGCCCACCGCCAGGGTGTCATCCACCGCGACATCAAGCCCAGCAACATCATGATTGACAATGAAGGCAGGGTTCACATCACCGACTTCGGCCTGGCGAAACAACTAGGCTCGGACCCCGAATTCACCCGCACGGGCACCACGATCGGGACTCCGGCCTACATGCCGCCCGAACAGGCCAGCGGGGAGAGTCACCGCGTGGACCGCCGGGCCGATATCTATTCCCTTGGAGCCGTCCTCTACGAGATGCTGACGGGTCGGCCGCCGTTCTCCGGCGACACGATGATGAGCACCCTGATGCAGGTTCTCAACGACGAGCCGGTCCCGCCCAAGCGCCTCAATCCGCGCATCCACCGCGACATCCAGACCATCGTTCAGAAGGCGATGGAGAAATCGCCCGAGCGCCGCTACCAGACCATGGAAGCGTTCGCGGCCGACATTCGCGCGTTCATCGCCGGGGAATCGATCTCGGCCAAGCCGGCCGGCCCGCTCTACCGCGCGTGGCGCTTCTTGCGTCGCCACAGCGCCGCCGCGCTGGCCGCCCTGGCCGTCATCACCATCGCTCTGACCTCGGCGGCGGTCATCCTCGACATTCGCCGCAAGAGCGAGGCACGCATCCGCGACGCGCGCGAGACAGGTAAACGCGAGGGCGCCGCAGTCGCCGCAAGAAAACTACAACTCCAGGAAAAGCCCACCATCAAAACCGTCTTCGAGGACGACTTCCAGAACCGCGACCTGGCAAAGAGGTGGACCGTCGAGGAAGGCTCCTGGAAGGTAAGGCCGGAGGCAGGACTCGTCGTGGAACCGGCCCCGCACGCCGCCATCCGAACCAGAAGCCGCTTCACGGGGAACGTCCGCGTGGAGTTCGAGGCCGTCGTCTTGCCGGAACACGACGGCTCGACTTCACGCGAGCTCGCGATAGGATGCTTCATAGGCTCGGCCTGGGCGCGCAGCTACCGCTTCTCGTTCGGCTACCACGGCCGCAATGCTTCGCCCCGCGTGGTCCTGATGAACCGTCGCCAGGTGGTCGCAGAGGCGGATTGCGCGCCGCCGCACCCAGGAACCCACTACTACGTGGAACTCGAGCGGACGCCCGTGGGGGTGGAGTTACGGGTGGAGTCGGACGGTGAGGACCCGCCGGTCCACGTGGCCTACAACGAACTGACCCTTCCGCAACAGTTGCCCCGGGAGTTTTCGGCCGGGATATTCACCAGGCGTGCCCGCCTGTTGATTCGCCATTTCCGCGTGCACCAGGAGTTCCCCCCTGCGAAACTCAGCCCGATCAGGGCGGCCGAGGCCCTTTTCCGCGACGGGAACATCGCCGAGGCCCGCAACCAGTTCCAGCAGATAGCCCGCGGCTACGAGGGCCGCTACGAGGGGCTGGCCGCGCTGGTGGGACTGGCGCTCTGTGACGAGGCCGAAGGGCGCTACCCCCAGGCCCTCAAGACCCTCTCGCGCATCGAGGCCCTCGCGCCGAGCGTCCGCCACGCCGGACTGCCCGAGTTGCTCAGCCGCGCGCGCCTCCACGCCTTCTTCGTCAACGCCGCCCTCAACAACTACTCCCAGGCCCTCGTCCCCCTCCAGCGCATCGCCTCGAGCGACTCATACGTCCAGGAAGGCTGGCTATGGCACTTCCCCCGTTATCTCGACCAGATGCTCAACAACCGCGCCTACGACCAGGCGCTCGGGCTGCTCCAGGCCGCGGTCTTCGGCCCGGCGCGGCTCAGTCTTCACGACGCTTTCCTCGCGCTGCGGGCCTCACCCGTGGCCACGCGCCTGAGCGGCCGGGTCCGAGCGCTCGCCGATGCGTTCTGTAGCATTCGACGCTACGAGAAAGTCAAGGAGATTTACGACGCGTGGCCTACGCCGGCTCTGGCGGGGCCTTTCGCCAAGGCGGCCCTGGCGGCTATCGGACAGGGCGACCGCGAGGGCGCCATGACCCTCCTGGCTTTCTGCCAGGGTGAGGGCATCGCCAGCCCCGACCTGACGAAGGCCGCTGTCGAACTCGCCAACGCCTTCACGAAGCGCGGTGAGTTCCTCCGCGTGGCAACCCTCTATGAAGTCTTTCCCGACAAGGCCCTCGAGTCCGCCTTCCTGGCCGCCACCCGCGCGGCCACCGAGGCAGGGGAACTCGACCAGGCGTTTACCCTCCTCGACGAGACCATCCGGGACTTCCCCGACCACGTCGGGGCGCTGCTGGCCAACAACGGGGTGGCGCTCGGCCTCGCCGGGGCCTACCTGGCGAAAGGCCAGTTCCTCAAACTCGTTGACGTCCACTCCCTCTTCGGGCCGGAACACGACACCGGGCCCCTCCTGGGTCTCTTCGTCAAGGCCACCCACGCAGCCATCCAGGCCGGAGAGCCTGGGGCGGCCCTCCGCCTGCTCGAGCACTGCCGAATCAGTTTTGGAGTGCTCGATTCCGAACTCGCCAACGCCGCCGCCGAACTGATCAAGTTCTACGACCGCGGCGGCGACTACGCGCGCGTGGCCGATGCCCTCCTCGCCTATCCCAACGACTCTCTCGCCCCCACCGTGGCCGAGGCGATCGCACACGCCGTCGGGGGCCACCGCCTCCACGGCGCAATCGTCCTGCTCGGCCACTACGCGCGCCTCCGCTACCCCCTCGGGAACCTCCCACTGGTCGCGCTCGGCCGAGCGCTCGCGAACCTCGACCCCGGCGACGAGGAGGGCGCGGCCCTGCTCGACGACTATCACCGCGCCCGGGAACTCTACGAGAGCCCCGTGGCCGCCGCGGCCTTCGCCCTGGCCCTCGGCGACGCCTATGTGCGTGCCGACAAACTCCCACTCGCGCTCGCCGAATACCAACAAGCCGCCGACCCCGAAGGTCTTTTGAGAGCGGGGTGCGTGGCCCTTGAGCTCGATCTGACGGACCGCGCGGCTGCCATCTGGGCCCGCCTTCGCGAACTGAGCGACGAGGGCGAGCCCCACGAAGCAACGGCGGCACTCATGCTCGGCGAACTCTCCCCCGAGGCCTTCCGCCAGAAGGTCCGCGACGCCTGGAAGGCCCCGCTCGTCAACTACCTCGTGGGACTTCGCCTCTGGAGCGAGGCCGACGACGCGGCGGACGAGGCCCTCGCCAAGGCGCGAGCGGCCGAAGGCGAGTGGTTCTCTCCGCTGGCGGCCAGGCCGCGAAGCCCGTTCGCCCACCCGGCGCCAACCGTTCCCTGATCTCCACCTGCTTACACGCCGCTCCCACAGGGGCGGTGATGCACGAACTGGAAAGCGTATGCCACCGATCCATAAGAGCACGGCACCGCCGTGCTCATTGTGGGCGGAGCGTCCCTGCCCGGGAAGCGGCGGCGAACCTGTTGGTGGAGCACCATTGCGGCGAGGTTAGCCTTCTATGGAGCCGCCTGGCCTCAGCCCTCGCGGCCGTGGTCGGTGCGCAGGCGGACGATGCTCACCGTGTGGCCGCTGCTGAAGGTTTCGATTCACGTGATCTTCGTCTGCCGTTCCTCTATCTGGGCGAGATGTTCCGCCCGCAGACCTCGATGGCGGCGACCCGGCGGCCTTGGCGGTCGAACCTGAAGGCCGCCACGTCGGCCACGGCGCTTAGCCCGTCGCCGGCGATCCTCCCCGAATCGCTGTTCCGCAACAACACCACCGCGCGGCCGTCGGGGAGCGAAGCCTCGAGGACGTAGCCGTTCCCGACCCTCCGCAGCCGCACCTGGCCGGCAGCCCTGCCCGGTGAGCGGTGGGGCCAGATGGCGGTGACGAACTCCTGCGTGGTCGCGGGCTCGCGCGTCGAGGCGGTCAGGTGCCACTCGACCAGGCGGACGCGCGGCCGAGGGGGCGGGTCGAACTTGTTCGTCAGGCCGAGCCTCAGGCCCTGGGGCTCGAGGAACTCGACCTTGCAGGCCGCCCCGCCGTTGACCACCCGCACCTCGCGCTGGCCGCCGACCTTCATCTCGGTGGGCGAGTGGAGCCACCACTGGAAGTTGGCCGGCTTCGGGGCCCCGAGGCGGTCGTAGATTACGAGCAGGTGAGGTTTGAGGAAGATGATGCTGCGCGTGAAGCGTTTGAGCCTGCCCTGGTAGGCACTCGCGGCCTCGCCCGAGACGAAGTCGAGGTGCCTCGAGGTGTGGAAGGCGAGAATCTCGCCCTGAGCGGCCGCCGAGTGCTTCCTCTGCCCCTCGCCGGCGACCGTTATGCAGTTGACCGACTTGGTGTGCCACATCCAGTTTTTGTGGTGGGCGCTGCCGTAGATATCGCGCCTGCCACTTCGGATCAGGAGCCGCTCCCCGAAGGCGTAGAGCAGGAAGGCGTTGTTCGCCTCGTAGCCGTGGCTCTGGGTGCCGAACGGGCTGCTCTTGAAGACGACCTCGACGTTTTCCCTGGCGTCCTCGAGGTTCGTGTTGAGCACCGCCTGGCCGATGCCGCGGAAACACCGAGAGGTCGGGAGGTCGTCGGGCGGCTTCGGCTCGACCTCGGGCAGGGTGCCGCGCACGAAACCGATGTAGCCCCCTTCGGGGGGCGGGTTGCCGTTTGCCTCGACGTACCAACGCCAGTGGGGATTGCGGGCCTGGGCGGCGAGAACCGCCACCAGGCGGGCGTTGTGGCGAGATGTCCAGCGCCCACACAGGTCGCCGAAGCCCCCGCCGCGGGTGCCCGGCGGGGTGAGATACATGGGATAGTAGCCGACTTGAGAGAAATAGGGCTTGCGATAAGCGCTGATGCCGAAGGCCGCGCGCATCACGTCGGCCCACCACGTGAAGCGGTTGACGTAACTGTTCCAGTAACATATGCCCTCGTGCCAGCCGCCGTCGTCGTCGCACCAGACCGGATAGACGCAGAAGAAGACGTTTGCGGCGAACCAGACCCAGTCGTCGGCCTCGGGGATTTCGCCGTGGAAGGCCACCGCGATCTCGCCGAGGAAGTGCCAGGCGCGGTTGCTATGGCTCGCGTAGGGCCGCCACAGGTGGCGCGGACACAGGTGGTCGTACATCTCCTTCCCGCGGACGGCCATCACCCGACGACACAGGTCGCGTTCTTCTTCGCTCAGGAGGTCGTGGACGAAGGTGTAAGTTCGGGAAAAGTAGTAGTTGTAGGGCATTCCGGCCTCGTCGTTGTAGCGGTAGCCAGTGCTGCCCTTTGGGTCCCATTTCGCGGCGGCGAGGAGCAGGCGCCTGGCCAGTTGGCCATACTCCTCCTTGCCGCCCAGGAGCCTGGTGAAGGCAAGTTGCGCGGCCGTGTTGAGCAGGCGGATGGTGTAGGTGCGGTTCCCCCACCAGATTTCGCGCCAGCGTTCGTCCAGGCGTTTGACGTTGGGCGGGTATTCAGGCGGCTCCCCGGTCGGCGGGGGGTTACGGAGCGCCCGTTCGCAGAAGGCAACCAGAGCCTCGAACTCCTTCTTGCGGTCCGTGCGCGCGAGTCGGCGCAGGCGCGGAAGGTCTTCGGGCCGGACGAAGAGCCTCGGATGACGCTTCGGGATTCTCCCAAGGAGTTCGTCCCGCGAGGGCATCGGAAACGCCACGGCATCCGGACTCAGCGTGAAGCGCCTCACGCGGCTCCAAGCCGACCGGCGACCATCCGCCGTCTGGAACCTGAACCGCCAGAACCAGCGACCGTGCGAAAAAGTCTTTGGCGGGCAATGGCAGTTGTAGGTGACTCCCGTGGCATGATAGTCGGGCTTCTCGAACGACGCATCGCGAGCGCACTGGAGTTCGTAACTGGTCGCCCCACGCTGGGGCCTCCAGACGAATGCCGGGGGATTGGTGGCCGAGGCTGCGCCGTCAGCGGGACGGAAGCCCCACTCCCCCGGGCGGGCCGGCGCCTCGTCCACTTTCAATTCCCCCGCGGCGCACCACGCCGAGGCGAGCGCCAGCGCCGCCAGTGCGGCCGGTCGGGACACTTGGCTTCTCCCTTGCGGATTCGACCGCCCGCGCGAGTTAACGCCGCGCCGCGCCTGGGTGGCTGGTCAAGGGTTGAGGCGCTTGCGCCGGGTGCGGACGTACCCCATGTCCTGCTTCGGCGCCGAGGCACACTGAAGTTCGAGGACCGTGATCGGTTGCTCGGGGGCCTTCTTCGGGAGGTCCCGGAAGCGGACGCGGAACCTGTCCTGCTCGAACTTCACGTCCTCGCCGCTCGGCAGGAGTTTCGCCGAAAGAACCTTGGTCCGCAGCCCCCCGATGGCCCAGTCGCTGCCCGGCCAGTAGTGGCAGTGGACCCAGAGGGTCTTGCCCTTTCGGGAGAAGTTTGCGAAGTTCGAGCGGCGGACCTGGCACGGGTCGGCCCCGTAGATGGTGTGGCCGTATTTTGCCATCCACTTGCCGACCTCGGTGAGGATTCGGATGGAAGGGGCGGGGATGGAGCCGTCGGGCTTCGGCCCGATGTTTAGCAGGTAGTTACCGCCCTCGCGGGCGCAGGTGATGAGGTTGCGCAGAACCTGCTTGGGGCTTTTCCAGCTGTCGTCGTTGCGGTGGTAGCCCCAGGAGTCGTTCATGGTCATGCAGGCCTCCCAGCCGCGGCCGTCGGCGGGGGGTTCGGGGCGGATGTGTTGCTCTGGGGTGCCGAAGTCGCCCGGGAGCCGGTTGCGGTTGTTGATGATGATGTCGGGTTGGAGGCGATAGACCATGCGGTTCATCTTCTTCGACTCCCAACCCTTCGCATCGAGGGGCCAGGAGACGTCGTACCACATTATGTCGATCTTGCCGTAGTTGGTGCACAGTTCTCGGATTTGGCCGTGGATGTATCGGACGAAACGCTTGCGGGCCTGCTCGTCGGAGATGCAGCGCGCGCCGTCGGGGTGGTGCCAGTCCATCAGCGAGTAGTAGAAGCCCACGCGCAGGCCCTCGGCCCTCGCCGCCTTGACGTATTCGGCCACCAGGTCGCGGCCACAGGCTCGCCTGGGCGCGCAGTAGTCGGTGAACTCGCTGTCGAAGAGGCAGAAGCCCTCGTGGTGTTTGGTCGTCATGACCATGTAGCGCATGCCGGCCTGGCGGGCGAGTTTGGCCCAGGCGCGAGCGGCCATGGGTTTGGGCTTGAAGCGGTCGGCGAGTTTTTCGTATTCCTCGATGGGGATGGCCTCGTTCTCCATCGCCCACTCGTGGCGGCCGATCAGCGAGTAGAGCCCCCAGTGGATGAACATTCCGAACTTTGCCTCGTGCCACCAGCGCATCCTGCGGATGCGGTCGCGGACCTCGGCGCTGACCTTCTTGCGGCGGGCCATCTCCTGCTCCTTTCCTTGTAAAGCCCGGGCGCGGTATCTAAAGGAAACCCGCCGGGAAGTCAAGCCGCAAAACCCGCCGTGTCACGCCACAGCGACTTTGTCACCCCTGATCCGTATCCTGGTGCCTCCTGTG